>NZ_JBVHLU010000049.1:0-78961 GCF_055558835.1 Embleya sp. NPDC025285 | reverse complement strand
GGGCGCCGGATCGGCGCCCCGCCCAGCCGCTACCAGCGCCGGTGCGACGAATCCCGGTGTGGGCAAGGGACGCGCAGTCGTCCGACGACGACTCCGCGTCGGCCCCGGCACACCGAGGCCGCCGGTCTCCGCTCGGGTCCGGCCAGCGCCGGATCCTGTCGCAGGATCGCGGCCTGGAGTTCGCGCAGCCGAGGCCCCGGATCCAGGCCCAACTCCTCCGCGCACAACCGCCTACCGGCCTCCAAGACCGCCAGCGCCTCCGCCTGTCGGCCCGATCGGTACAGCGCCAGGGCCAGTTGCGCCCTCGGCCGCTCGCGCAGCGGATACTCCCGGACCAACACCATCAGGTCGCCGATCACCGACGCGTGCGCGCCGAGCGCGAGTCGGCACTCGGCCGCCTCCTCCGACAGGCCCGCGCGCTCCTCGGCCAGCCGCGCCCGTTCGGCCTGGGCCACCTCGTGATCGACCAACTCGGCGAACGGGTCACCCGACCACAACGCCACCGCCGCACCGAAGAGTTCGTCGGCCCGGCCGTACGCCCCCGCCGCACTCGCGGCACGCGCCGCCTCGGCCAGCCGACGCCACCGGCCGGTGTCCAGCCCCCCGACCGGCACCTCCAGGGCGTAGGAGTCATCGCGCGTAGTCAATATCCGAAAGGGCGCCCGCCGCCCCGGTTCCAACACCCGGCGCAGGCCGGAAAGATACGCGTGCAACGTGGATCGCGCGCCGGGCGGCGGGCGCCCGTTCCACAGCTCCTCGGCCAGCCGGTCCATCGGCACCGCCACTCCGGGCCGCAGCAACAACAGGGTCAACAACTCCCGTTGCCGCCTCGGCCCGATGTTCAACTCGCTCCCGTCGGGGCCCAAAACGCGGGTCGGCCCCAACACGTGGAAGGACAAGCCCCCCGATTCATCGTTGCGCGGTGGCTCCCCAACCTGCCCGCGCGACGGAATCCCCCTCGTCATATGGAAAGTGACGAAACCTCAGGACATCGGGTTCCGTTCTCGCGCCGAGACGAGGGACCCTCAGGCTCTTTACGGCCCGCCCGGGTTCGGCGGCCGGCTCGAAGGAACGCGTTGCCCGACCGATCTCGCCACGATCCGGATGAGTCCTCGGGTGGCCGGCCGCCGCCCGGCTCCGCCGCTTCACCCGGCTCTGTCGCCCCGCCGAACGCGGTCGCCCCACCGCACGCCGTCGGCCCGCCCCCACCGGTCGGCCACCCGCGTTGTCGGTGCCATCCCGTAGTCTGCCGGACCCGGCCGCGTCCCCTCCCCACCCGCACCTACGCGGTCCGGTCCGATCCGGACACCCGCCGTGGTCCGCCATCGAAGAGCCGAAGAGCTACGGAGCCGCATGATCAACGACATCGTCATCACCGGCGCGCGCGAAAACAACCTCAAGGACGTCTCGCTGCGCATCCCGAAGAACCGGATCGTCGTCTTCACCGGTCCGTCCGGATCCGGCAAGTCCTCGATCGTCTTCGACACCGTCGCCGTCGAGTCGAAGCGGCAACTCAACGAGACCTTCTCGGCGTTCGAGCGCAAGTTCCTGCCCCGCTACGAGCGCCCGCACGCCGACGCGATCGAGAACGTGTCCCCGGCCATCGTGGTGGACCAGAAGCCGATCGGGTCCAACTCGCGCTCGACGGTCGGCACGATGACCGACATCAACCCGCTCCTGCGGGTGCTCTTCTCCCGCGTCGCCGAGCCCTCGGCCGGCACGCCCGGGATGTACTCGTTCAACGACCCCGGCGGCATGTGCACCACATGCGACGGCATCGGTCGGACCGTACGGGCCGACTACACCCGCCTGCTGGATCGGTCCAAGTCGATCAACGACGGCGCGTTCCTGCTCGGCCTGCTGGCCGTCGGGCTCTACCAGGCATCCGGCCTGTTCGACAACGACAAGCCGATCGCCGACTACACCGACGCCGAGTTCGCGCTGCTCACCCGAGGCGACCCGGATCGGGTGATCAAGTTCAAGTGGGTCACCCCGGACGGCACGGCCAACGTGACCTTCGAGGGCCTGTACACCCGCTTCGACCGGCTCTACCTCAACCGCGACACGTCCTCGCTCAGCGCCAAGACCCGTGAGACGGTGGAGACCTACCTGACCGAGGGGCCGTGCCCGGACTGCGCCGGCGCCCGCCTGAACCCGGCCGTACTCGCCGCGCGCATCCACGGACTCAATATCGCCGACTACTGCGCGCTCGAAGTGGGCGAACTGATCGAGGTGTTGGCCCGGATCGAGGACCCGATCGGCGGCCCGGTCGCCGCGGCGGCCTCCGCGGCGCTGCGGCGGATCGTCGACATCGGCCTGTCCTACCTCAGCCTGGACCGGGAGACCTCGACGTTGTCCGGCGGCGAGGGGCAGCGGCTCAAGATGGTCCGCCACCTGGGCTCCAGCCTCACCGGCATGACCTACATCTTCGACGAGCCCAGCGTCGGCCTGCACCCGCGCGACGTGCACCGCCTGAACGAACTCCTGGTCGCACTGCGGGACAAGGGCAACAGCGTGCTGGTCGTCGAGCACGACCCGGACGTGATCGCGGTCGCCGACCATGTGATCGACATGGGCCCGCACGCCGGGTCGCACGGCGGCGAACTGGTCTTCGCGGGCACGGTCAAGGAACTGATCGAGTCGGACACGCTCACCGGCCGCTTCCTGAACCGGGGCACGGTGGTCAAGACCGACTACCGCAGCCCCACCGGGCACATCCCGGTGCGCGGCGCGGATCTGCACAACCTCAAGCACGTCGACGTGGACATCCCCACCGGCGTACTGACCGTGTTCACCGGCGTCGCGGGCTCCGGCAAGAGCACCCTGGTGTCCGAGGTGTTCACCGCCGCGCACCCCGGCACGATCGTCATCGACCAGGCCGCGATCGCGGCCAACTCCCGCTCCACTCCCGCCAGTCACATCGGGATCATGGACCCGATCCGGGCCCTGTTCGCGAAGGCGAGCGGGGAGAAGCCGGGCCTGTTCAGCTTCAATTCGGCGGGCGCCTGCCAGGCCTGCCAGGGACGCGGGTCGGTCACCGTGGAGATGGCTTTCATGGACCCGGTGACCACGATCTGCGAGCGCTGCGAAGGCCGCCGCTTCGACGACAAGGTGCTGGAGTACCCGCTGCGCGGCAAGTCGATCATCGACGTGCTGGCGCTCACCGTCGAGGACGCGCACGAGTTCTTCACCGAGAAGCGGATCCGGCCCCACCTGGCCGCGCTCGTCGAGGTCGGCCTGGGCTACGTCACGCTGGGCCAGCCGCTCAGCACGCTCTCCGGCGGCGAGCGGCAACGGCTCAAGCTGGCAGGCGAGTTGCACAAGACCGGCAGTGTCTATGTGCTGGACGAGCCGACCACGGGCCTGCACATGTCCGACGTGGACACCGTGATCGCGCTGCTGGACCGGCTGGTGGACGGCGGCAACACGCTCCTGGTGATCGAGCACAACCTGGACGTGGTCGGCCGCGCGGACTGGGTGATCGACCTGGGCCCGGACGGCGGCAAGCACGGCGGCACGGTGGTCTTCGAGGGCACCCCCGAACAACTCCTGCTCGCCGAACACTCGTTGACCGGCGAATTCCTCCGCCGCAACCTCGACCGGAACGCAACCGACCGGTAGCCGGAAGCCGTACCCTCCGGCCCCGGCCCCGGTCGCCTGCCCGCCCGCCCTACCGTCGGTCGCTGAAGCGGATGTCCAGGCTGCGCAGGTAGGTCTGCAGCCCCGCGTCCTGGATCGGGATCAGGTGCGCGGGGCTGCCGGACTCGTTGTGGTGGGCGTGCCACTTGCCGGGCGGCGTGACGAACGCGCCGCCCGGCTCCCAGTCCACCCGCTGCGGGTCGAGGATCTCGCCGCGCTCGTCCAACCGGTCGCCGAGCAGCGTGAAGCAGCCCGGCTCGCAGTCCAGAATCAGGTCCAGGGCAACCGACTGGTGCCGGTGCGGGCGCTGGATCTGGTCCACCGGGAGCAGGCCGAACATCGCCCACAGGGTGTGCGTGACGGTCAGCGTCTGGTCCTGGTCGATCGTGTTCAGGAGCACGCTGACCCGGTTCTTGGCGTTGGCACCGGGCGCCTCGGCGATCCGGGTGAGTTCCTCGACCGCGCGATGCCGGGAGAACTTGGTCGGCCGGAACCGGGCCCGGTTCGGGGTGACGCCGAGATAGCGCAGCAATGGCTCGTCGTGCACCCAATAGAGCACCGCGTCCTGTGCGGCGTGATGGGTGATCTCGCCCAGGTCCGGCAGGACCAGGAAGTCGCCCTTCTCCCACTCCACCGCCTGCCCGCCGACCAGCGACATGCCCCGGCCGTACATCACGTAGTAGAGCTGCGACGTCGCGTTCGGCCGCACCGCGAGTCGGTCGCCCGCGTTGATCCGGACGAAGTTGGCCAGCAGCGCCGGGCTGGTCGCCGGACCGCCCGCGATCCGCATCGGCTCGGCCAAGTCGAGCGGGACCACCCGGGTCTCGCCGCCGGTGTGCAACTCGGCCGGAAAGCGCTCCACCGGAACGGGCGTCGTGTAGCCGGCGCCGATCGGATTGGCCGCCTTCGTGTACTCCCAGTAGACCGCGTCCTCGGACCACGCGGCGGCGGTCGCGGCAAGCGGTCCCTCGAAGCCGAAGCGGGCCACGTCGACCAGGGGCGGCGCGGCCGCGGTGGGATCGAAGAGCGCGGCCGCCGGCCCTCCGGTCGGGTTTCGATCCGCCGCCGCCTGCGACTGCACAGTCATCCGAAATCCCTTCACGAGCGACTCCCCCGGTCCTGCCATGGTGCCACCGGCCGATTGCCGTGGACTGCGGCAGGAATCACATCCGCAGCGCGGCACGATGAACACCCGCCCGCGCGGTACGGCTCCCGCCTGCCCGGACAAAAGCCCGCCGGCCCGTCGGCCGACTGCGCGAAGGCCTGCTCCGCCTCGGCCACCGCCGTTTCCGCGATCGCGCACCTGGCGCCGGCCGAGCAGGTGGACGCGGTACGTGCGTTCGTCACCGGCGGGGATGTCGTGTTCGCCGGCGCCGCGGGGTTGATGGTGCTCGCGTTGTTGTGCGCGCTGCGCATGCCGGATCCACGACCGGCGGTCGAGGACGCTTCGCCGGCGCCGGCGAATTCCGGCCGGGTCGAGCCCGCCCGGGTCGGTTGAAGCTTGTCCCGCGAGACCGTACCCGCCCGATCGCGCGCCGCCTGTCCACCGTTCGATGGACAGGCCGCGTCCGTCGTTCGTACGTCCCGGCGCCCACCCCGCACCCGAGATCGTCGAGCCATGACGATTCAGCGAACGGACCCGGCCCGAGGGCGCGGCGAAGCGGCGATCACGGTGCGGGGGTTGCGCCGGAGCTATCGCGGGCGACCGGCGGTGGACGGGCTCGATCTGGACGTGCGCACAGGCGAGATCCTCGCGCTGCTCGGCCCGAACGGCGCGGGCAAGACCACCACGACCGAGATCCTGGAGGGCCACCGCTCGCGCGACGCGGGCGAGGTCGACGTCCTGGGCTGTGATCCGGCGAGCGCGGGCGTGCGCTGGCGGGCCCGGATCGGCATCGTGCTCCAGGAGTCGGCGGACGTCTCCGGGCTGACCGTGCGGGAGAGCGTGCGGCACTTCGCGTGCTACTACCCGAGGCCGCGCGATGTCGACGAGCTGATCGAGGCGGTCGGGCTGACCGACCGGCGGGACACCCGCGCGGGTGCCCTCTCCGGCGGTCAACGACGCCGGCTCGACGTCGCGCTGGGCATCGTGGGCCGACCCGAGCTGCTGTTCCTGGACGAGCCGACCACCGGGTTCGATCCGCAGGCGCGTCGCCGGTTCTGGTCGCTGATCGCGAGCCTGCGCGACGCCGGCACGACGATCCTGCTGACCACGCACTACCTGGACGAGGCGGAGCACCTCGCGGACCGGGTCGCGGTGATCCGGGACGGCCGGATCGTGGATGTGGACTCGCCCGAGCGGCTCGGCGGCCGGCATCTGGCCCGCGCGGTGCTGCGCTGGCGCGACGCGGAGGGCACGCACACGGTGGAAAGCGCCGAACCGACCGCCGACGTGGCCCGGCTGGCCGCGCGCTACGGCGGCGAGGTACCGGAGCTGACCGTCACCCGCCCCTCGCTCGAGGACGTCTACCTCGACCTGATCGGAGCCGCGTGATGTCGATGTCGGCGATCGTTGTGGAGCGCTCCCGTCTGGAGCTCAGGCAGTTCGCCCGGCAGCGCGAACAGATGGCGGTGACCTTCGGGATGCCGG
Organism: Embleya sp. NPDC025285; assembly: GCF_055558835.1. Classification (NCBI taxonomy): domain Bacteria; kingdom Bacillati; phylum Actinomycetota; class Actinomycetes; order Kitasatosporales; family Streptomycetaceae; genus Embleya; species Embleya sp. NPDC025285. The sequence continues at coordinate 72,732 of NZ_JBVHLU010000049.1, read as the reverse complement.
TCCTGCTACTGGTGCTGCTGGGCGTCATCGGCGGCGGCACCGTGGAGGGCACGAACGTATCCGAGAGCCGACTGCACGCGGCCGGGATGATCGCGGTCGGCATCGTCTCGGCCGGCTTCCAGGGGCTGGCGCTCTCGGTCGCCGCCGAGCGACACGACGGCACGCTCAAGCGCTTGCGCGGGACGCCTATGCCGCCGGCGGCCTATCTGCTCGGCAAGATCGTCCAGGTGTTCCTGGTCAGCCTGACCCAGGTCGCGGTGCTGCTCGTGGTCGGCGTCTCGTGGCTGGATCTGACCCTTCCGCACGACCCCTCGCGGTGGCTGACCTTCGCGTGGGTGTTCGTCCTGGGGGTGACCGTGGCCACGCTGCTCGGGCTCGCGGCGAGCGGGCTGATGCGAAAGGGGGCCAACGGCGCGCTGATCATCCTGCCCTTCACCGCGCTCCAGTTCGTCTCCGGAGTCTTCGTGCCCTTCGACGAGCTGCCCGACGGTGTCCAGCGGTTCGCCGCGCTGTTCCCGCTCAAGTGGCTCACCCAGGGAATGCGCTCGGTGTTCCTGCCCGACGACTTCCGGGCGGTCGAACCGGCCGGCACCTGGGAACCCGGTCGGGTGGCGCTGGTCCTGGCCGCGTGGGGTGTGATCGCCTTGGTCGTGTGGATCCGGACCTTCGAGTGGAGCGGGAACGAACGGTGAACACGGTGAACCCCACGGATGCGACCGGCGGGGCGGGTGCGATCGGTGCGGCGGGCGCGTCGGACAAGCCCGCCTCCGTCCTGCCCGACGAGGAGGAGGCCCTCTTCGGCGGCAAGCTGCTCACCGCCTATCGCTACGCGTACATCGCGCTCGCCGCGATCACCGCCGCCGAGTTCGGCGCGGAGCGCCCGCCGTGGTGCATCGCGGTGCTCGTGGTGCTGCCGGTGTCGTTCTGGGTGATGCTCCCGCCCGGCATCGATCCGACCGGCTGGGACCGGCGCGGCCGGGCCCACCTGGTGCTCGCCTACGCCGGGGTGACCGCGCTCAGCCTGGTCGATCCCGACGGCATCGGGCTGATGTACGTGCTCGTGCCGCTGACCTTCACGTTCATCGACAAAATGCTCCCGGCCATGCTGGCGAGCGTCTACCTCTTCGGGATGAACGGCGCGCTCCAGGCCCGGCAGGCGCACTGGGAGCACGGCAGGGTGGTCGGCATCCTGGTCGAGATGGCGATCGTGCTCGCGTTCAGCTATCTGATGGCCCGGCTGATCAACTGGCTCGCCGACAAGGTGCAGGAGCGCGGCCGGTTGTTGCGCGAGTTGGAGGCGACCCGGGCCGAACTGGCCGAGACGCACCACGAGGCGGGCGTGCGGGTCGAGCGCGAGCGCATGGCGCGCGAGATCCACGACACCCTCGCGCAGGGCTTCACCAGCATCCTGATGTTGCTGCAGGCCGCCGGGATCACCGTGGACTCGGACGCCGCCGCCACCCGCAAGCGGTTGGAACTGGCCGAGCGGGTGGCCCGGGACAACCTGGCCGAGGCACGCGCGCTGGTCGCCGCCCAGGGGCCGGCGCAGGGCACGGACCGGGCCGAGCCGATCGCCGACGTGCTCGGTCGTACGGTCGCCGGACTCGGCGAGGAGTTGGACGTGGCCGCGACGTTCACCGTCACCGGCGCCGAGCACGAGCTGTCCTCCACGGTCCAGGTGGTGCTGGTCCGGGTGCTTCAGGAGTCCCTGGCCAACGTCCGCAAGCACGCCGAGGCCGCTTCCGTGGCGGTGGAACTGGCCTATCGTCCGTTCGCCACCCGGCTGACCGTGGTGGACGACGGGCGGGGCTTCGACCCCGGACCGGGAAAGGGGGGATACGGTCTTCCCGGAATGCGGGCGCGGCTCGCACAGGTCGGCGGCGAGGTCGAGGTGGTCTCGGCGCCCGGCCGGGGCACGACCGTACGGGTGGAGGTACCTCGGTGATCCGGCTGCTCATCGCCGACGACCATCCGGTGGTCCGGGAGGGTCTGGCGGGCATGCTCGCGGCCGAGTCCGACTTCGAGGTGGTCGGTTCCGTCGAGGACGGCGCCCAGGCCGTGGACCGGGCCGCCGAACTGCGACCCGACGTGGTGCTGATGGACCTGCGGATGCCCGGCACCGACGGGGTCGCCGCGACCCGGCGTATCGTCCGCGAGTTGCCCGGGGTCCACGTGTTGGTCCTGACCACGTACGACACCGACGCCGACATCGTGCGCGCGGTCGAGGCGGGCGCGACCGGCTATCTACTCAAGGACACCCCTCGGGTGGAGTTGGCCGCCGCCGTCCGGGCCGCCGCGCGGGGTGAGACCGTGCTCGCGCCGCCCGTGGCCGCCAAGCTGGTCACCCGGCTGAAGACGCCGGTCCGCGACCCGCTGAGCCCGCGCGAGACGCAGGTGCTCGGGCTGGTCGCGCGCGGGATGACCAATGCCGAGATCGGGCGGCAGTTGTACATCGGCGAAGCCACGGTCAAGACGCACCTGCTGCGCACGTTCAACAAGCTCGGCGTCGACGACCGCACCGCCGCCGTCACGGTGGCCATGGCGGACGGGCTGCTGCCCGACGCCGGCCGGTGAGCGCGGCCGGCCGAGCGGTCGACTGTCCGGCGGGTACGGCTAGCCGGCGATCAGGCGCGCGTACCGACCCTTGTGGAACATCAGCGGGGCGGTGTCGCGCGGCAGGTCCAGGGTGGTGACCGCGCCGATCACGATCACGTGGTCGCCCCCGGGGAGTTCGTGCGCGATGTCGCACTCGATCCAGGCGACCGCGCCGGCCAGGCGGGGCGCGCCGTTGCCGGCGGGCGTCCAGTCGACGCCCGCGAACTTGTCGCCGCCGCTGCGACCCATCGCGCGGCACACGTCCTGCTGGTCCTCGGCCAGGATGTTGACCACGAACCGGCCGGCCGCGCGGATCCGGGGATAGGTGGTCGAGGTGAGCGCGGGGGCGATCGAGATGTACGCCGGTTCCAGCGACAACGACGTGAACGACTGGCAGGCCATGCCCACGGGGACGTCGTCGTCGATCGCCGTGACCACCGTGACGCCGGTGGCGAAGTGGCCCATGACCTGGCGCATCCGCGCCTGATCGATCCCGGCCGACGGCGTCGTTGCGCTGGACATGGCAGCCCCCAGAGGTCGAAAGCTGGATATGACTAATAGTCATATCCCTGTTTGTGTTCGCCATTGAACGGCGGAACTGACGAACCGTCAATAACCTCGTGCCGACTTCCGCCCCGTGATCACCGCCACCTTGACGGCCCCTTTCGGCGTGTTCGGGAACTTAGGCGTGCCTGCTGCACGTCCGGATCAGTAGCAGTAGCGTCGTCCGCGACGTCATACATCCTCTGGAAGGAAACACCCATGGCCGTGAGCCTGAGCAAGGGCGGAAACGTCTCCCTGACCAAGGAGGCCCCTGGCCTGACCGCGGTCGTCGTCGGCCTCGGCTGGGACCTGCGCACGACCACGGGCGAGGACTTCGACCTCGACGCGAGCGCGATCGTGGTCAACGCGGCCGGCAAGGTCTACTCCGACCAGCACTTCGTGTTCTTCAACAACATGAAGACCCCGGACGGCACCGTCGAGCACACCGGCGACAACCGCACCGGCGAGGGCGAGGGCGACGACGAGCAGATCAAGGTCAACCTCGCGCAACTGCCCGCGGACGTCGACAAGGTCGTCTTCCCGGTCTCGGTCTACGACGCGGACAACCGCAAGCAGTCGTTCGGCCAGGTCCGGAACGCGTTCATCCGCGTGCTGAACGCCGCCGACAACGTCGAACTCGCGCGCTACGACCTTTCCGAGGACGCCTCCACCGAGACCGCGATGCTCTTCGGCGAGCTCTACCGCGCGGGCACCGACTGGAAGTTCCGCGCCCTCGGCCAGGGCTACGCCTCCGGCCTCGCCGGCATCGCCAAGGACTTCGGCGTAAGCGTCTGACCCCACACCCCCGAACGCCGGCCGGCCACCCCGGCCGGCGTTCGCACACCCACCCACCACCACTCAAACCCCAGGCCCGGCCGGCACATGAGGCGAACCAGCCCGGCCGGCGCTTGAGGCCAATCAGCCCCGCCGGCGCTTGAGGCGAACCAGCCCGGCCGGCGCTTGAGGCCAAATAGCCCCGCCGGCGCATGAGGCGAACCCGGCTCACTGGGCCCACGTGTACCCGACATAGTTCTCCGCCAGCGAGTCCATCGCCGCCGACGAATCCGCCACATACCGAAGGTGCGCAACCTGCGCCCGCCGATCAAACGCGCTCGCGCCCGAATCGTGGTGCAACAACGTGGTCATCCAGTAGGAGAAGTGCTCCGCCCGCCACACCCGCCGCAGACACGTCTCGCTGTACGCGTCCAACCCCTCCCGCGCCCCGCTCTCGAACCACCGCCCGAACGCGTCCGCCAGCACCCGCACATCCGCCATCGCCAGGTTCAACCCCTTGGCCCCCGTGGGCGGCACGATGTGCGCCGCGTCGCCCGCCAGGAACAGCCGCCCGAAACTCATCGGCTCGGCCACGAAGCTCCGCATCGGCGTGATGCCCCGATCGCTGATCGGCCCCTCGTCGAGCTTCCACCCCGGCAGCGCCAACCGCTCCCGCAGCTCCGCCCAGATCCGCTCGTCCGGCCAGTCGGCGAGGTCCGCGTCCGGGTCCACCTGGAGGTAGAGCCGGCTCACCCGCGCCGACCGCATGCTGTGCAGCGCGAAGCCGCGCTCGCTGTACGCGTAGATCAGGTCGTCGGTGGACGGCGCGACGTCCGCCAGCACACCGAGCCACGCGAACGGGTAGGTCCGCTCGTAGGTCCTGAGCACGTCGGCCGGTATCGCCGGCCGCGAGACCCCGTGGAACCCGTCGCAACCCGCGACGAAGTCGCAGTCGAGGGTCTCCTCGACCCCGTCCCGGACGAACCGGATCCGCGGCGCGTCGCCGTCGATGCCCTCGATCGCGGTCACCGGCGCGTCGAAGTACAGCCGCGCGCCCTCGTCCAACCGCTTGGCGATCAGGTCCTTGACGATCTCGGTCTGCCCGTAGACCGTCACCGACCTGCCACCGGTCCGACTCGGGAAGTCGATGTGCCGGTTCTCGCCGGCGAAGCGCAGGTGTATCCCGTGATGCACGAGCCCCTCGCGCTCCAGCCGATCCGCCGCGCCGGCCTCGCGCAACACGTCGACCGTGGCCTGCTCCAGCATGCCCGCGCGCTGGCGCTGCTCGCAGTACTCCCGATCGCGCGCCTCCAGCAGCACCGAGTCGATCCCGCGGTTGTGCAGCAGTTGCGACAGGAGCAGTCCCGCCGGCCCCGCACCGATGATCGCGACCCGTGTCCGCATCCGCCCGCTCCTCACGCCGCCGTACCGATTCGCCCAGGGTCGCCCATCGCGGACACGCCGGGCGTCCTCGCCTTCCGGTGACCGGAAACCCGCTCCCCCACCGGAGTTTGGTCCCGCCGGACCCGGCAAGGCATGAGATGCCGAGCACGAGCGGAAACCTCCGAAAGATGGAGTTCGTCCGCTGTTCGACCGAAAGGCACGATCCGAGACCCGACCCATCTGGGAGTCCCCGTGAACACGACAGCGACCGTCATCCTGATCGTGGTGATCGTCGTCGTCCTCGCCGCTGCGGCCGTCTTCGCGGGCCGTCCGATGTTGCGGCGCAGGCACCTCAAGGAGCGCTTCGGCCCCGAATACGACCGGGCCGTGGAGCAGTACGGCGACCGGCGCGAGGCCGAGCGCAACCTGGCCGAGCGCGAGCGCCGGCACAGCGAACTCACCCTCAAGCCGTTGGAGCCGGCCGCGCGCGAGCGCTACGCCATCGAATGGACCGCGGTCCAGGAGCGATTCGTCGATACCCCGGACGACGCGGTCCAGGAAGCGGACGAGCTGATCACCCGCCTGATGCGCGATCGGGGCTACCCCACCGGCGCACACGACAAGCGGATGGAACTGCTGTCCGTCGAGCACGGGCACACGCTGGACCACTACCGCAAGGCACACGAGATCGCCCGGCGCAGTGAGGCCGGCGAGGCCCAGACCGAGGATCTGCGACAGGCGATGATCCACCACCGCGCCCTGTTCGACGACCTGCTCGGGCAGGCCTATCAGCCGCGTCACGCCGGCACCACCCCGACCTCGGCCGCGCCCACCGACACGCGCGACGGCGCGCACGACGGGCGCACCGATCAATGGCAGGCCGCTCCGGGTGAGGCGAACGCGCCGCGTCTGGACGTCTCGAAGCCCGACCAGCGCTGATCATCCCGATCTTCGGCTCGGCCGACGCCACGTCGGCCGAGCCGCCCCGAAGGATCCACCCGGGGCGTCCCGATCGGGACGCCCCGAGTAGCGGCGCGACATCCGTCGTACCGGACGAGAGGACCACACCGATGCGCAAGCAGAACTTCCCGAATGGGCCGGGCGCTGCCGGTCCCGGCCGGGACGACGCACCCGTCGTCGAGCGCGACGAACGAGACCGCGCCGCCCGCCAGGCCCGGGTCACCGACGGCCCCGGCCCGAGCGTGGACAGTCCCTCCGAACCACCCGCCCGCGTCCTGCCGCACCAGCAGCACGACCAGGCGGAGCCCTATGGCACCACGGTGCACCCGACGCCTCGTACCGGCCGGGACACCCCGCCCGTGCCGACGAGCCCGCCCGCGTCCGCCGGCTCGCGGACCGCGTCCGACGCCGACCCCGCCAAGCGCCGCACCCGGGGCGATGCGCACGACGACGCCGACGCGGCCATGTTCGACCGGGCCGCCGCCGAGGACCTCAACCACCGGTTCCGCGAGGCGCTCGCCGGGTTCGTGGACAGCCCCTCGGACGCGGTCTCGGACGCGGACGACATCGCGGAGCAGGTCACCAAGCTGGTGACCGACTCGATCCGGACCAGGCGCGCCGAGTTGGAAGAGGCCAAGCGCACGGCCGGTGGGGACACCGAGCAGTTGCGGCTCGCGCTGCACAAGTACCGGACTTTCCTGCAGAGCATGTTGAAGCTCTGACCACGTCCACGCGGATCACACCGAGCGGGCTGAGCGGGCGGGGAGTGTCACCCACGAGGGTGGCAATCCCCGCCCGCCCTCATGTCCGCGTCCCCGCCGATGTCCCCGCTCCCGGTCCAGTGTTGCGCCACATCCCGCGACAGCGCCCGCGCCGCGGTCGTCACGCTGGGGATCAGCCGCCGCAGGTCGGCCGTACGGCGTCCGGTCACCAGGGACAGCGCCGCGACCACCGTGTCGTGCCGATCCCGGATCGGCGCCGCCACCGAGTGCGCGCCCACGGTCATCTCGCCCGACGTGGTGGCCACGCCGGTACGCCGGACCTCGGCCAGGCACTCGCGCAGCCGAACCGGATCGGTGATGGTCCGCGCCGTGTGCGCGGCGAGCGGCTCGGCCAATACCCGTTCGCGCAGCCGCCGCGGCCCGTACGCGAGCAGCACCTTGCCGACCCCGGTGGCGTGCAGCGGCAGTTCGGTGCCCACCCGGGTGACGATCGGCATCGACCGGGTGCCGCGCAGCCGTTCCAGGTACAGCGCCTTGCCGTCGCGCAGCACCGCGAGCTGCACGTTCTCGTGCGTGGCCTCGTACAGGTCCTCCATGTGCGGCAACGCGAGATCCCGCAGGTCGGTCGCGGCATGGGCCTGCGTACCGATGTGCCACAGCTTGACCCCGACCCGGTACGTCCCGTCGTCCAGCCGCTCCAGAAACCCCCCGCCGACCAACTCGGCCACCAGCCGATGCCCGGTCGCCAAGGCCAGATCGGCCCGCCGGCACACCTCGGTCAGCGTCAACCGCCCGTCCCCCGCCGCGAACGCCCCGAGAATGGCCATCACCTTGCCGGCCACGGTGACGGGCGTCATCGGCACACCTCCGGGGTCGAGGACTTCTCGTTCGGTCGGGGACTTCCATTCAGTGGAACCCACATCCCCCGACCGCACCAAATCCCGACCCGCCCGAAAGACGAGATCCGGCCGCGCGACGAGATCCGGCCGCGCGACGGGATCCGGCCGGCAGCGGGTTCCGCCGCCCCGCCCGTCTACTCGCCGAGTTCGGTCCGCACCCGTTGGGCCACCGCGAACGCGCTGTTGGCGGCCGGCACTCCGCAGTAGATCGCCGTCTGCAGCAGCACCTCCTTGATCTCGTCCCAGCTCAACCCGTTCGTCCGCGCCGCGCGAAGGTGCATCGCGAGCTCGTCCATGTGGTTGTGCGCGACCAGGGCCGTGAGCGTGACGCAGCTGCGGGTGCGCCGGTCCAGGCCGGGTCGGGTCCAGATCTCGCCCCACGCGTAGCGGGTGATCAGATCCTGGTAGTCGGCGGTCAGCTCGGTGGTCCCCGCGACCGCCCGATCCACGTGCGCGTCGCCCAGCACCTCGCGGCGCACCCGCATACCCTCCCCGTGGCTCACGCGCGCACCGCCGTCAGGTGCGCGAGCATCGCCGACACGACCACGTCGGCCTGCTGGATGTTCGCCAGATGCGCCGCGTCGGCGACCTCGACCAACCTCGCGTGCGGGATCCCGGCGGCGAGTTCACGAGCGTGCTCCAGCGGCGTCGACGGGTCCCGCTCCGCGCCGATCACCAGCGTGGGCACGGTGATCCGGCCCAGCTCCGCCCGCAGGTCGTAGTGCGCCAGCGCGTCACAGCAGCCCGCGTAGCCCTCCGGCGGGCACCGGTACAGCATGTCCAGGATCCGCTGTACGGCGGCCGGCTCGCGCTCGACGTACTCCGGCGTGAACCAGCGTTGGATCACGGTGTCCGCGAGTTGCCGCATGCCCTGCGCCCGCACCGTCGCGGCCCGGTCCAGCCACGCCTGCGGCTCGCCGAAGCGCGCCGACGTGCAGCACGCGATCAGCGCGCTCAGCCGCTCGGGATGACGCGCGCCCATCCACAGGCCGACCGCGCCGCCGAGCGAGACGCCGGCGTACGCGAACTGCTTGACGCCGTAGGAGTCGGCCAGCGTGAGGACGTCGCCGACCAGGTCGCCGACCGAGGCCGTGCCCGGTACCGGGTGGGATGTGCCGTGCCCGCGCAGGTCGTAGCGCAGCACCCGGTGGTGCCGGGACAACTCCGGGATCTGCGCGTCCCACATGCCCAGTTCGGTGCCGAGCGAGGGGCCGAGGATCAACACCGGGGCGTCGGCGGGGCCGTCGAAGCGGTGGTTGAGCGTGGCGATCGTCATTGGTCCTTCTCTTGGAACACGGTGCGATGGTGCGCGAGCGCCCGGTCGATCAGGGCCGGGGCCGAGCCGAGGTAGGCGGCCGGGTCGAAAACCGCCTCGTCCAACGGGCCCAGCAGATCACGAAGGTCTCGGCCGGTCCGCGCCGAGGTCCGGGACGCGTCGGTGAGCAGGCGCCGGGCCTCCTCCTTGCCGAGTTCGGCGGCCAACTCGACGGCCAGCCGTTCGGAGACGATCTGCCCACGGGTCAGCTCCAGGTCGGCCCGCATCCGGTCCGGGAACACTTCCAGCCCCTCGGCCAGTTCGGCCGCGGTCTCGGCCGCGCCACCCGCCAGCCGCAGCGCGGCGCGCAGCGGTTGCCACTCGGCGTGCCACGCGCCGGCCGGGCGCTCGTGTTCGGCGCCGGCCATCGACGCGATCAGCGTCGACACGTACCCGGGCAGTTGCCGGGCGGCCGAGACGATCAGCACCGAGAGCACCGGATTGCGCTTGTGCGGCATCGCGGACGAGCCGCCCCGGCCCGCGCCGGCCGGTTCGGCCACCTCGTCCACCTCGGTCTGCCCGAGCAGCACGACGTCCCCGGCGAACTTGCCCAGCGCGCCGGTGACCTGCGCGAGCGCGCCGGCCAGGTCCAGGATCGGAGTGCGCAGCGTATGCCAGGGCAGCACCGGTTCGGCCAGCGCGAGCTCGGCGGCGAACGGCGCGAGCAGCGCGATCCCGTGCCCGCCGAACGCGGCCAGCGTGCCCGCCGCGCCACCGAGCTGCGCGGGCAGCGCGGCGCGCACCGCGCGGGTGCGCGTGTAGGCGTCGGTCGCCAGAACACACCACCCGGCGGCCTTGAGCCCGAAGGTGGTCGGTACCGCGTGCCGGCCCAGCGTGCGCCCCGCCAGCACCGTGTCCCGGTGCCGCTCGGCGAGGTCGGCCAGCGCGGCGGCGGTCCGGGCCAGGTCGGGCAGGGTCGCCTCCAGGGCGCGGGCGGCCACCAGCATCGCGGCACTGTCCACGATGTCCTGGCTGGTCGCGCCCAGGTGCACGTACTCGGCGGCGACCGGGTCGATCGCCCGGACGGCCGCGGTCAGGTCGTGCACCAGCGGGACGACCGGGTTGCCCGCGCCACGCGCCCGGCGGGCCAGGTCGACCGGGTCGAACCCGGCTCGGGAGCCCGCCTCGATCGCCGCGACGGAGCCGGCCGGGATCAGCCCGATCCGGGCCTGCGCCCGGGCCAGCGCGACCTCGACGTCGAGCAGGGCCCGCAGGTGCGCCGCGTCGCTCGTGACCGCCTCGACCGCGGTCCCGGCCCGGACCGGCTCCAGCAGTCCGGCGTCGAACGAAGGGGCGTCGAACTCAGCGTCAAACAGCAAGGAAAACGGTCTCCTGCTCGCCCTGGATGTGCACGTCGAAGCGGTAGGAACCGGATTCCTCCCGCACGGCGATCAGCGTCTCATGCCGCGTCGCCGGAACCACCGAGAAGAGCGGGTCCGCGTGGCGGTCGTCCTCGGGGAAGTACACACGGGTGACCGCCCGGCGCAGCATGCCGCGCGCGAACACCGACATCGCCAGGTACGGATTCGCGTCGGCGCTCGGCGCGCCGGGCCGCACCGTGGTGAACGCGTACCTCCCGAGCCGGTCCACCGCCGCGCGCCCCCACCCGGTGAACGTGGCGCCGTCGCGCGCGAACGAGCCCGGCGCGCGCGGCAGCCGGCCCGCCGGGTCGGCCTGCCAGATCTCCAGGACGGCGTCCGGAACGGGTACGCCGGCGCCGTCGTACACACTCCCGTGCACCCGGATCGCGCCCGGGGTGTGCGCCGGGACCAGGTCCGGGCCACCCGCGTAGGGCAGCGCGTAGCCGAAGAACGGCCCGACGGTCTGCGACGGGGTGAGCCCGCCGTCCCGATTCGGCGTGCCGCCGTTCGCGTCGGTCGGCCAGGTGTTCATCGATCCTCCGTCGGGGTGGCGCTCGCGCCGCCGAGCACGATGTCCCACCGATAGCCGAGCGCCCATTCGTTCTCGGTGGTGTCCATGTCGAACGCGGCGATCATCCGGCGCCGCGCCTTGTCGTCGCGGACCGAGTTGAAGATCGGGTCGTACTCGAACAGCGGGTCGCCGGGGAAGTACATCTGGGTGACCAGGCGCTGGGTGAAGGCGGTGCCGAACAGCGAGAAGTGGATGTGCGCGGGACGCCAGGCGTTGTGGTGGTTGCGCCAGGGGTACGCACCGGGCTTGACGGTGACGAAGCGGTAGTTGCCCTCGGCGTCGGTGAGGCAGCGCCCGGCGCCGGTGAAGTTCGGGTCCTGCGGCGCCGGGTGCCGGTCGCCTCGATGTCGGTAGCGGCCCGCCGCGTTCGCCTGCCACACCTCGACGAGTTGGTCGCGCAGCGGGCGGCCGGACTCGTCGAGGACCCGGCCGGTGACGACGATCCGCTCGCCGAGCGGTTCGCCGACGTGTTGCCGGGTGAGGTCGAAGTCGAGCGGGTGTACGTCGGCGACGCCGAACACCGGTCCGGTGAGCTCGGTGTCGCCACTCGGCGGGAGCACCAACGGCAGTCGGGGGCTGCGCAGTTCGGTGCTCTTGTAGGCGGCGAAGTCGAACTCCGGCAGTCGGAGCGGAGGTTGCCGACGGGAGGATCCGCCGACGGGATGGTGCGGGGCGGCGAGGGGCCGCGGTTGTGGGCTGTTCATGGGCGGGTCCTCACTTCTCCAGCGTGACGGCGAGGCCCTGGCCGACGCCGATGCACAGCGCGGCCATCCCGAAGCCGGCGCCGCGCCGGTGCAGTTGGTGGGCGAGCGTGCCCAGCACCCTGGCACCGGACGCGCCGAGCGGGTGGCCGAGGGCGAGCGCGCCGCCGAGCGGGTTGATCGAGGCCGGGTCCAGGTCGGCCCATTCGCCCAGGCAGGCCAGCGCCTGGGCGGCGAACGCCTCGTTGAGTTCGAGCACGTCCAGGTCGGCGAAGCCGCGACCGACCTTGGCCAGCGCGCGGCGGCCGGCCTCGACCGGGCCGATGCCGAAGTACTGCGGTTCGACGGCGTGCACACCGCTCGCGGTGATCCGGGCCAGCGGTTCGCGGCCGAGTTCGCGCAGACCCGCCGCGTCGGTGACCAGGACCGCGGCGGCGCCGTCGTTGAGCGGTGAGGCGTTGCCGGCGGTGATCGTGCCGTCCGGTCGGAACGACGGCTTCAACGTCGCCAGCACCTCGGGCGTGCTGCCGGGCCTGATCGACTCGTCCCGGGAGAGTTCGACGCCGGCGACCGGCACCACCTCGTCGGCGAACGCGCCGGCCGTCCACGCGGCGTCGGCCCGGGCGTGCGACGCGGCCGCGTAGGCGTCCTGCGCCTGTCGGGTCACCCCGTACTTCGCGGCGAGTCCCTCGGTGGCCTCGCCGAGGCCGACGGTCCACTCGGCGGGCATCCTCGGGTTGACCAGCCGCCAGCCGAGCGTGGTCGAGTGCAGCGTCTCGTGGCCGGCCGGATAGCCCTTGCCCGGCTTGGCCAGCACCCACGGCGCGCGCGACATCGACTCGACCCCGCCCGCGAGCACGATGGACGCGTCGCCGACCGCGACGGCGCGCGCGGCCTGGATCACCGCCTCCAGGCCGGATCCGCACAGCCGGTTGACCGTCACGCCGGGCACCGAGGTGGGCAGCCCGGCCAGCAGCACAGCCATCCGCGCCACGTCCCGGTTGTCCTCGCCGGCCCCGTTGGCGGCGCCGAACACGACGTCGTCGATCCGCGCGGGGTCCAGTCCGGGCGAGCGGTCGACCAGTGCGCGCAGCACGGTCGCGGCCAGGTCGTCCGGCCGCACCCCGGCGAGCGCGCCGCCGTAGCGCCCGATCGGCGTTCGTACGGCGTCCACGAGATAGACGTCCCTGAGCCCGTTCATCCGGTCTCCCCTGTGGCGGCGGCTGCGATGTCCTACCGCACAAGGTGCCCGGTCGGGCCGGGTCGGACGCCGGTCGTCTTCCGCTCACCGGAAGCCGGCGGTCCGGATCGCGCCCGGTCTCCCCCGGTCTCGGCCCAGCCCGCTCTCGTGTCGGATTCCGCGCCGGCCCGGGTGCGGGATTCTTTGCCCGCCCGCGACCACCGTGCCGGGGCCGCGCCGCTAACCTCTGATCGCCCCGTCGCGTCGGCGGCGGCGGCCCTACGGGGAGAGGTAACGCGCATGGCGGTCCGCAAGGCGACGATGCAGGGACAGATCGCGGAAGCGGTGGCCGCGGCCAATCCGGGCGACCAACCACTCTCCACGATGTTCGTGGTGCGCGGCCCGAACCCGATGTTGTTCGCGCTCTTCGGTGCGATCGGCGCGCTGATCGGGGCGTCGATGTCCGACTACTACTTCCTCACCGTCACCCGGCAGGGCGTGATGTTCCACCGCGCGAGCGCGCTGTCCAGCCGCCCCAAGGAACTCGCCTACGCACTGACCCACGCGCAGGCCGGCGCGCTGCTCTCCGACCTGAAGATCAACACGACCTTGGAGCCGGATGTTCTTCCTGTTTCCCGGCAAGGACAAGCCCGCCAAGCTCAACTTCCCGCGTCCGTGGCGCACCGAGGGCGAGTGGATCTTCCGCTTCCTCACCGACGCGTACGCGGCCTCCGGGGCGCCCCAGCAGGTGTACGGCGCCCAGGTGCCCCCGCAGTACGCGCCGCAGCAGCACCAGTACCCGGGGCAGGCGCCGCAGGCCCCCATGGCCCCGCCGGTCGGGTACCCGGGCCAGGCACCGAACCCGTACCCGGCCGGCCCGCCGCCGCAGCCGGGCGGCCCCTACCCCGGCTGAACCCGGCCGGGCGCGACCGCCGCGGCGCGACCGCCGGCCGCGGCCGATCGCCCTAGCCGCGCAGTGGCATCGGAAGCGGTACGGCGGGCAGGCCGTCGATGCTCGCCACGTTGTACGGCTTGCCGGCGGTGTACTCGACGAACTCCTCGTCGGTCTTGCGGGACATGAACTCGTCGTGCAGCGTCCGCTCCTCGCGGTAGTCCATGAACGGGACGGCGTAGCCGCAGGTGTCGCTGACCAGATTCGCCCGCACGACCACCACCGCGCGCAGTCCGGCCGCGTCCGCGTCGCCGAACCGGGCCACCAGATCGGCGAAGCGCGGGTCGTCCCGGAAGACCGCCTCGCCCACCCCGTGCACCCGGACGATCTTCGGCGGCCCCTCGAACGCGCACCACATCAGCGTGATCCGGCCGTTCTCCCGCAGGTGCGCGATGGTCTCCGCATGGCTGCCGCCGAAGTCCAGATAGGCCACGGTGCGTTCGTCGAGCACGGCGAGCGTGCCGGCGCGGCCCTTGGGTGACACGTTCACGTGCCCGTCCTCGGCGAGTGGCGCGCTCGCCACGAAGAAGACCGGCTGCGCCTCGATGAACTTCCGCAGGCGGTCTTCTATCCGCGTATATGTCTTTCCCATGTCCGCATTATCCGAGCCGACCCCGATCGACCCCATCGCGTCATCCGATCGTCTCGGTCCGTGGACGATCGGATCCCACTCCTCGGATAACATCGGCCGCCTCCCGCCCGCCGGCCCGCACGTCGGTGCGTCGGCGCGTCAGCACGCCCGCACCGCCGCCCGCACCCGCGCCAGCGCGGTCGGTGCCACCGAGACCGCGTCGCAACCGAGCCGGACCAGATGCGGCAGCACCGCCGGATCCGCCGCCGCGTCCCCACACAGCGAGACCGCGCGACCGCGCGCGTGCCCCGCCCGGATGGTCTGCGCGATCGCGTCCAGCACCGTCGGATCGGCCGCCGAGGCCGGCGTCAGGCGCGGGTCGTCCCGGCTCAGCCCGAGCAGCCGCGAGGTCAGGTCGTTGGTGCCCAGGGCCAGGAAGTCGGCGTGCTCGGCGAGATCGTCCACTTGGGCGAGCACCTGCGGCAGTTCCACCATCGCGCCCAGCGGCGGCGGCGCGAGGCCCAGGTACGCGCACGCGTCGGCGAGCAGACCCCGGACGTGCTTGATCCGCCGCGGGTGATCGACCATCGGCAACAGCAGCGCGACCTCGACACCGGTATCCGCCGCCGCGCGCATGATCCCGCGCAACTGCGCGGTCAGCGCGTCCGGTCCGGGCAGGGTGATCCGCCGGTCGTGCAGGAACGGCGGCCGCTTGTCGCCGGTGAAGTCGAGGGTGCGCACCACCACCGGCCCCGGCGGCACCGAGGCCAGCACCGGCGTCAACATCGCCACGTGCCGCTCCTCGTCGGGCCAGCCGGACTCCTCGGCCAGGAAAGGGAGTTCGGTACGCAGCAGGCCCACCCCCTCGGAGCCCGCCTCGACCGCCGCGATCGCGTCGGTAACGGTCGCGACGTTCGCCCGCACCCGGATCCGCCGCCCGTCCCGGGTCATCGCCTGGCCGGCACCGCCCCCGGGCACCCGCCGTTGTGCCGGGATCGTCCGCACCCGCGCACCGGCGTTGGCCTCGACCGTGCCCGCCTCACCGTCCACCAGGATCAGGTCCTCGGCGAGCTCGGCCAGCGCCGCGATCGGGATGCCGAGCACCAGCGGAATCCCCAACGAGCGAGCCACGATGGCCAGATGCCCGGTCTGCCCGCCACGCTCGGAGATTGCCGCGGCCGGTCGGGCGCCGCGCAGCAGGTCCAACGCGGCCAGTTCCGCGCCGACCAGCACCGCCGGTGCCCCGCCCGGGAGTTGCCCGCTCGTGGGGTCCTCGCCACGCAGCAGCGCCTCGGCCTGACGACCCACGTCGCGCACGTCCACCGCGCGCTCGGCGAGCAGTTCGTCGTCGAAGCCGGCCACCAGGTCCGCGAACTCGCGCACGGCCTCGGCCAGCGCGTCGATCGGCGCCAGGCCCGCCGCGAGGTGTCGGGCAGCGCCGTCGCGCAGTTCCCGGTCGCGCGCGATCAACGCGGCGAACTCGACGATGTCGGCCTCCGCCGACCGCCCTCGGGTCCGCAACGCCCCGGCCAGGTCGTCCATGTGCCGGGCCACGGTGTCCAGCGCCTCCGGGATGCCGGTCGGCGCGGCGGGGGCGACCGCGCCGCCCGATCCCGCGACACGTGCCGGCACGAGGCGGCCGACCGCCGAACCGGGCGCGGCTCCCGTGCCGCGAAGTACCACGCTCACGCGACGCCCGCGCGGTCGTGGCCGGCCCAGTGCAGCTCTCCCACGGTGCGTCCCCTTCTTCCCTCTTCGTCCAACCCGCCGCACGTCGGCACGCGCGCTTGTGGGCACGCGAGTTCGACCCGACGAAAGACAACCGCCCGGTCTCCCGTCACAGTCTGCTGGACGCGCGGACCGTGTCCAGCCGAGTCGCGCACAAAGGGGGCGGATGGGGACGGTGGGACATGCGGCAGGGGAAGTGGGGGAAGCGCTCCGGGAGTCGGCTCGCGGCTCGGTCGACACGGCCCGACCCGGGCTCGTGCACCGAGCTCGTCCGCCCGGTCGAGCCCGGCCGGGAGTCGGCTCGCGGCTCGGTCGGGTTCGGCCGACCTCAGCCGGGCTCGTCCGCCTCGCGGAAGCGAACGGCGGAGAGGTCGTCGACGAAGCGGCCCATCAGCGTACCGAGCGTGGCGAGATCCTCGTCCGTCCAGCCGGACAGCGCCTCCTCGAAGTGCCGGTCGCGCACCCGACGGAGCCGACGCACCACACCGCGCCCCTTGGGGGTGAGCCCGACCCGGGTGATCCGACCGTCGCGCGCGTCGGTGGTACGGGTGACCAGCTCGTCCGCCTCCAGCTTGCGCAGCTCCCGGCTGACCAAGGACATGTCCATCCGGGCCAGTTTGGCCAGGTCGCCGATCGCCAGCCCGCCGCCGCCCGCCTGCAACCGGGTCAACAACACCACCGCGGGCTGGGAGACCTGCGCGCGCGAGGCACTGGTCAGTTCGCCGTGCACGCGGCGGCTCTGCTGGAGCCGGATCAGGCGTTCCAGCGCGGTCTGGACGTGGTGCCGCGACTCGTGTCGTTCCGGAGGAGTGGGCGACTCGGCTGACGGGGGCACTGGACGAGTCCTCCAGGAGGGGAACAACGCCATACGGTTTCGTATGGCGGAGGCGGGCGTTCCACAGTCTAGGTGCGCACCCCGACCTCACAGAAGGTAATTGATGGAGTCCAGCATTGACACGTGTAGGGGCCGGTGGTTGGCTGCGCGCGGCAAGATCGACGCCGCGAGCACCCGCCGCCGTCGAGCCCATCGACCACCCCGGGGGACCAGCGTGTTCGCACTCGACGGCAGGACGGCACTGGTCACCGGCGCGGGCCAAGGCGTCGGCGCGGGCATCGCCCGTCTGCTCGCCGCACAGGGTGCGATCGTCGCGGTGAACGACCTGGACGCCGAGCGCGCCGAGCACACCGCGGAGACGATCCGGGCCGCCGACGGTCGCGCCTTCGCCGCGGTGTTCGACGTGACCGACGCCCGGGCCGCGCTCGCCGCCGTGCGGGCCTTCGAGCGGGCGGTCGCGCCGATCGACATCCTGGTCAACAACGCGGGCAACGGCGGCGCCGAGGGCTTCCGCCCGACCGTGTTCCGCCGAAGCGTGCCCGAGGACTGGCAACGCTTCGCCGACGTCAACCTGTTCGGCGTGATGGCCTGCACCAAGGCGGTACTGGACGGGATGTGCGCACGCCGCTTCGGCCGGGTGATCACCATCGCCTCCGCCGCCGGCGTGAGCGGGCAGAAATTCGGCATCTCGCTGTACGGGGCCGCGAAGGGCGGCGCCATCGCGTTCATGCGTCACCTCGCGATGGAGAGCGCGCGCGACGGCGTCACCGCCAACACCATCGCGCTGGGCCTGATGGACCCCCGCCCCAGCGGCCGCGAACTCGCGCACACCGCCGACCAGGCCGCACACATCCCGGTGGGCCGGCTGGGCACCCCCGAGGACGCGGGCGCGGCCTGCGTCTTCCTCGCCTCGGACGAGGCCGCGTGGATCACCGGCCAGACGATCCAGGTGAACGGCGGCGCGATCACCACCTGAGAGCCCTGGATCGGCGGACGCATGTGTGCTGCACTGATATCCGAACCCGCGAGTAACAACGCGTGATCGGAGTGACGGCATGGCAGCCGAGGCGGCTGGACCGAGCACGACCGACCCCAACCCCAGGACCTGGCCCACCGAGGTCCCGCTCGCCGATCTGGACTTCTGGTCGGGCCCGTTGGCGGACCGCGAGGCGGGCTTCGCGCGGCTGCGCGACTCGTGGCCGATGCCGTACTACCCGGAACCGGAGAGCCCGCTGGAGCCCGGCCCCGGCTTCTGGGCACTGACCCGACACGCGGACGTCGCGGAGGCGACCCGCCGCCCGGAGGACTTCTGCTCGAGCCGCGGCGCGACCCACATCCCCGACTTCCCACCGGGGTTCGGCGAGTTCTTCGGATCGATGATCGAGGGAAGTCGGCCACCCTGCTAACTCGAAGGGTCTAAGGGTGCCCCGCCAGGTCAGACGCCTGACGGGGCTGCGAGCGGGTCTACGGGGCTTGCGTGGACAGCGGGGCTATCAGGTGCGCCACGGGCCCGTAGCAGTCCTGGCAGGCATACAGGGTGTGTCCTGGCCCGCTTGAGGTCTCCACATGGCCGATGCGCACCGGGCCGGCCGTGAGGGTGCCACAGCGGATGCACCGGTACAGGCGTGTCGGGCCGGCGCTCATGCTGCGATTCCTGCGGCGCGTGCTGCAACGGTCCAGTCGTTGACCGGTGCCCCGATGGCTTCCGCCAGGATCCGGCGGCGCTCGGCCTGTTGGTGCCGCTCCTCCTCTTCGGCCACGAGGCGCCGGCGTTCCTCCGCAGCGATCATGAACGGCCGGATGAACGCGCCCTCGTCGGGGGTGACTTCGTCCCGGCGCCGCAGCGTCTTGGGCTGCCAATCCCGGGCAATGGCAGGGATGCTCACGGGGATGGTGATTACGGGTGCCGGCTTAGGGTGCCGTCCGCGCGAGGGGACCAGCATCCGGGCGCACCATGCGAGTAGGCAGGCAATAGCATTGGTCATGTCGATCGCTCTCCCAAGCTTTCGGCCAAAGCCCGGGACCGGTGGAACGGTCGCCGGGCACCTTCATTTAGTTGAGCCACCCACTGTATGCCGGGCGGTCCATGCTGGTCTAGGTCGGTCCGTTGAGGTCTGGCTAATGCCCTGGCCTGGGCGGGTTGTCTACAGTTCGGGGATGCCCGAAACCCCGATCGATCGCGACTCGATCGACTTCCCCTTTGAGCAGGTGGCCGACCGCTTGGCCGACGTCATTTCGGGCATGGCGCCAGGTGCGCGGATGCCGAGCGAGCGTGTCCTTGCTGCCGAGTACGGCGTTGCCCGGGAAACCGTCCGGCGGGCGCTTGACGTACTGGGTGCGCGCGGGCTTCTTGTAGTCCGGCCAGGGCGCGGGCGCTTCGTGGCCCACCGCCAGGACGAGGCCGACCCCGGACAGCAAGAAGCCCCGCCAGGCCACGAATGACCGGACGGGGCAGACTCGTTGAGCTAGCCGCGCAGCGCTGCCGTGAGGGCTTCCCACGAGGCCGCACCAATCACGAGGTGGCCGACGCTCGGGTCTTTGGAGTCACGCACGGGGACGACGTCTTGGGACGTAGCGACTTCCACGCATTCCGCGCCCTGTTGGTTGCTGTAGCTGGACTTTCGCCAACCGGTGAAGGGGATCACGGTGGGTACCTTTCATGGCGTTTTTGATCATGACGGCAGACTCGCGAGACGACAGAGCCGCAGCCCGCAGGTGCTCGAAGGTTAAGCCAAGACTCGTGACCTCCTCCGACCCCTCCCAGAGTCGCCCATCGAACGCGCCTTCGGTATAGGCGGACTTGGTGCCGTCTGGCATCTGCATGAGTGTCAGTGATCCGCCCATGGCCGCGTGTTCACCAACCCTGAACGGCAAGATTTGGATCTCTGCAACCCCCGTGCTCCCTGCTTCCAACAGCCGCGCCATTTGATCGCGCATCACCATCGGACTGCCTGCGCTGCGGGCTAGGACTGCCTCGTCCAAGATGACTCGTATATGGGGCGGATGGCTGCCGCTCAGGATGCGTACCTGGCGGTCCAATCGGCGCGCGATTCGTTCATGTAGCTCGTCTTCGCTCGTGAGCTTCTGCCCGAGTCGCAGAGTCGCACGGGCGTACCCCTCCGTCTGAAGCAGCCCAGGAACAATCTGCGCAGTGTAAAAACGAAGCGCGGTGGCAGTGAGTTCCCGGTCCATGTACGCCCGGACGTAGTCCGGTACACGTTCCCGCTGAATCGCTTTCCATAGATCGATCAGCAGTTCATCGGCCTCAAGCGCAGCGTCTAGGCGGCACGCTTGATCCCATGTGGGCGGGCTTCCTGTGCGCCGTTCGATTTGGGTGATACGGGTGTCGTGTACGTGGATCAGGTCGGCTAGCTGGGCCTGTGTCAGTCCGCGCTGTTTGCGCAGCTTCGTTACTCGCGTTGCGAACAGATTTGCAGACGACTTCGTTGGATCGATCGCTTCGGCCAAGTCGTTTAATCCCTCAAGATCATCTATTCCTGATAGCTGCGCAAATCAGGTTCCTGCCTGGCCGAATCGTACGGCGACGGGTTGATCCTGGGATAGACAGTTCGTGTCCGCAGAGTGGCCGGATACCTACCCACCGCAGCGCGAGAGGTACAGGCATGCCCATGACCGTGACGAGCCAACCCCCGCCCACAGAAGCCGAGATGCGCCGGCGCCTGACGAAGTCGGACGAGGTACAGGTGAAGGACGTCCGCAGCGGATGTGTGGGCACGCTCTACCGGGTCGAGCGTCGGCACGTCGTGGCGCTGCTGGGCAGCATGGAGTTTCGCATTCCGTTCGAGCGCCTGGCCGTTGTTGACGAGCGCCAGGGCGACGAGGCGGCCTCGTCCTTGTCCACGCCATGAGTACGTACCGCGTGGGTGACTACGTCGAGCCGGCGGACGAGGCACACCGCGCAGTGCGCCACCCCGGGCAGATCCTCATGGCGCAGGCACTTCCCGACGATGGCCAGAAGCTCACCGTGTTGCCGTTCGACGGAACCGCGATGTGGGCGATGCCGTCCGGCAGCGTGCGTCAGGTCAAGCCGCCGGAGGATGCCGCATGATCGACAACCGCCCGCGCACGGAGCGCCGCAGCAAGGCAGACGGAACCCTGTACCGCGTTTCACCGGCCGCATGCGTCCGAATCGATGGCGGGCATTGGTGGGCGGAACGGGTCGAGCGGCTGCCTGATGGCGTGGATCGCAAGACCTGTCGTGATTGTGGCGAACAGACGCTTGTCGGTGTGAAGCCGCCCCGACGTCCCTGATCTGCCGTGCCGCTGCGTTCATTTGGTCGTGGCCGGCGGCGCGGCGCTAGTTCTCCCTGCCTTCCCATGGTCCGGTCGGCAGGGAGAGTCCGCCCCATCACATCAATCACAGAGGACGACATGGCAAACATGACGCCGGAGCAGTGCCTTAAGCAGCACGGCTCACACTCGCCAGGCACCGTTTCGGGCGGCACCGCTACGTGCTCCCGTTGCGGCACCACGGTAGAGGCCGGCGACTACTAGGCCCACATACCGCCCAGGAACCGGCGCTCGCCTGGCAGTGATCCGCCGGTTCCTGAGCCCTATCGAGATGAGAGGTCACCTCGTGAAAAAGGTACCGGCCAGACCGGGCGCCGCGGTATCGGAGGGTAACGCCACGGTGCCCACGCCTGGAGACTTCGTAATGCACCGCCAGGACTGGACTCACCGCGACGCGTACCCGCCGGGTGTGCTCGTCAGTGTTGAGGGCGACGCCGGGACGGTACAGCCCCACGTGACGCGCCTGCGGACGTGGACTGTCCCGATGGCGGACATCGAAGCGGACACCGACCGTATTGATATGCGCGACGCCTTGAGGGAGTGCTTGAACATCCCCCCTACTCCGGTGATCCCCGCCGGCGCGCTTGAGGGCAGGCGCACGGGAAGGCGTCCACTGGACTCCTTAGGAGTTGGGTTCTCACCGGGTGCGTGCCAGGACAAGGCCGACCCCGGTTGGCGTGCGTTTGCTCCGGCGAGGGGCTGACATGACTGCCCCGTATCCGCCAGGAACAGACGTGATCATCGGTGTGGGCCTCAAGCGGACGCGCCGCCAGGACGAGCGCCAGGACGAGGCCACCGACGAGGGCCAGGGCGACGAGGCGGCCACACCGCCCAGGGTGCCCGCGCAGCGCCGCTACTACTGCCCGGATGGCATCGTGGTGACTGTCCGGTCGGAGGGCTGATCGTGGCCGATGACGACGCAGTCCGCTCCCGTCACGTTGTCGGAGACAGAGTCCAGCACGGCCAGGATGATCAGCGGGGGGATTGTCCACCTGGCGTGATTACCGCTGTCGACACGGACGCCGGGCAACTCACGGTTCAGCCGTTTGACCTGGAGCGGCCGGCGTGGACTGTCGCCCTGGCGGACGTCGTGGCCGATGACGGGATCTGGTATCCGCAGGACGGGGCACGGCCCAAGCACCTGCGCCCGTTCCCGTCGCCCCCTGGCGCGATTGCCCCGCAGCAATACGGCGGGATTCGAGTCTTCCCCTAGACGCAAGTTCGCTGCGTTCCTGGGGAATTGCCCACAGTTGTGACAAGGTAATGAGGAGGTGTTGATATGGGAGATCAGCCGTGCCCGAAAGGTGGGACGCATGACTGGGAAGAGACCGCCACCGGATCCGGATCATGGGTCTGCGGCAAGTGCAAGAAACGGTCGTCCGTCGCTGAGTAGCAGTCCCGTATTCCGGAAGGTGTGGAAGAACTCGTACGAACACACGGACGGCACACCGCACCGGTGGGTCAGTGCCAGCGAGACGTCCCACACATGTTCGGGATGTTGGTTCCGCTCGTCGGCAATCCCAGAGCCACGCCCGTAGTACCTCAGCCCCGACCCGGTCTCCCTTCCGAGTCGGGGCTGAGTCACGTCTCTACTTGGTGACCCACTGTGCGGCGGCGCCTAGTCCGGTGCTGAGGCTACGCAGGTACCGGAGGGATCCGACTCTGAGAGGCTGAGGCCAGTACCCGCCGGCGTGAGGCTGTCTTGCTATTGCCTCGTCGGCGGCCTGGCCCTCGTCGGTCATGCCCCACGAAGCGGGGTAGACCCACTCGGCATAGCTCAGACAGACAGCAGCTCGTGCGCGCGATGCGGCATCGCATCCGCAGGCAAGCAGCAGTTCCGGCCGGCCGGTGTTTGCCCCGTGACGTCGCCAGGTGACCATGCCAACCGCGACGCCGGATGCAATGGCCGTGGCCGACAAACGAATTCCCGGGCACGTGCGTTCGGGGATGATCCGACCAATCATCGCGCCGTAGATGAGCAGTGCTCGCTCAAGTTCGTGGCAGTCCCGGAGATCATCGGCATAGACAGCGTGATCTTGTTTCAACTCAACGCCGGCGACGAGTGCCGGTGCAACCCACTGCGTGCTTCGGCTTGTAGCCAACACACGCGTATCAAACCGCACAGTTGGTTCGCTCAGGACTCCCACCCTCTGGTACATCAGGCCACGTTCGCACATGTGTACGACACATGGCAGCGCATTTCGTTCGCCCCCTGCAAACGACGGACCACAGAGAGTAGGCCAAACGATCGTTAGGCGGAAGACCGAAGTCCACTTATTAACGAGTCGGGAAAGCAGAAAGCCCCCGCCGAAGCGGGGGCATAGTACGCCTGCACAACTGCTAGGCATCCGTCAGGCAAGCCTTACCGGCCGAATAGCGATCCGCCGGCGGCCAGGTGAGGAGCATTGCGACTCGCACCCGGTGAGCCCTGTTCGGCCACTTCCACGAGCCATCGGGCCAGGGCACGCGCCTCTGTTCCGGTAAGCCTGGCTCGGTCGCCCGGAACGGCCAAACTGATGAGGCCGGGCTCTTGATCGTTGCGCCAGGCAAGGACGCGCCCGCCGTTGTCGGTGACGAGAACTCCCTTGGTTTCGTGGGTAGTTCGGATGGTTGCCATGCTTAGACCCCTCGCTGTTGTTGGATGAGTGCTCGGATGAGTTCTGCGGCCTCGTGTTCCGCCAGGTGCACAGTCGCGATCGTGCGTCCGTCCGGCGTGATGAGCTGCATTTCCCGCATGCGTCCCTGGCGAGTCACCGTGATGGTGCCGCCGTCCCAAGTGCGCCACTGCATCATGCGTAGGCAATTTCGATGGGGAAGATGTCCCGGAATTCGGCGCATCCTCGCGTATAGGCGCGATTAGCCTCTACCTGCGAAATGCCGAACATGTGCGGGATATCCTGCGGCTCGACATTATCCGGGTAGCCGTCGAATCCGTTGCGGGCTTTGAGGATGTTCCGCTTGAGCTTTGACAGCGTGGACAAGGTGACGTTGACGTAAGTCGCCCGTGCCTTTCGATCGAGCGCGCCTTGTTCCTGGCTGGTTACGAGGTCAGCGGGGACACCGAAGTCATGCGTTTCTCGAAGGACGTCGCCCAGTGTGGTGAGGGCGCCGCCGTCGTCCTGGCCGCCGACGGGTGCATCAAGGGAAACGGTGCCTTCCCATGCCTGGCGTGCGGCAAAGGCCCTGTCGGCCCCTAGGCGGCGCTTGGCATCCGGGTAGGTCATGCAGAGCTTGACGGCCAATGCGGGATCACCGTTGGCGGCCTTGAGGCACGCAACGAACACCTTGAGTGCGTCATGGTCCACGCCTGGCGCGATCAGGTCTCGAATTGCGCCGAGCATGACGCCTTCGAGGGTGCGGTGAATCAGTGTGGTGAATTGCGCGCCGGCCGTCATGCCCTCGAATTTGGCGACCAATTCCCACACGGCGAGTCGGCCGATTCCCTCGAATTCGTCTTGCAGGGTGGCGACGTGGCCGGCGCCTCGTCCGACGCGCTGTGCTGTGCTGCGGGCCAACTTCTGGATAATCGGTTCCGTTGCCTCAACGACTGCGGCGCATGCGGCCAGGTCGCCGGTTTGGGCAGAAAGGACTTGCTCAGGCGTGACGTACACGGGTTTGCCTTCCGGGAGGTTTGCTCTCCCGGCGGATAGGGAGAGGCAAAACCCGGAAATGGGCATGCGTGTACGAGGCGGCGCGCTGTGCTAGCCGGGCTGAGTCACGACGAGGGCACGTGAATGCCCAATCCGGGACTCGTCCGGCGGCGCCGCCTTACGAGGTGAGATCGACCGTGGCACTGCTCACAGACAGCGGCAACGGTGTTACTCACCTATGAAGACGTTTGTCCGATGTGGCGGTTGGCATCGATATAGAGGTGGCCGGCTAGATCATCCGCAGGGCGGAGCCGTGTCGACATTCACCGGCTTTCGAGACATTGCCGTAATCAGTAGTCGGCCCCGTAGAGGGAACCCCATGAGCGACCGCCAATTTCGGAGTCGGCCTCAATGGGGACGCCGTACAAATCGAACGTCATGCACCTGGCGACCTCCCGCGCAATGTCGGCGGCCTCGTGCTGCGGCGCGGACACAAGCACCTCGTCATGAATCGGCAGACGGAGATAGGGCAGAAGCCCGGCCGATTCCATGTCCAAGAGGCTTTGGCACAAGGCGTCGCGGGCAACGCTCTGGCACATGTAGTTGACAACGGCATAGCCCCGGTCACGGTCGAGCGGCATGCGGCGGCCGGTGGGCGACACGCATACATTGCCGTTGTCTTTGGCTTCCCAGAGCCACCGGTTGGCCGCGCGCTTGATTTCCGGGTACACGCGGTCATAGGCGCTCATTGCGCGCTGTACGTCGGCCAGGGGTGCGCCGGTCATCTCGGCTACTGCGCCCGCTCCCCCGCCGTAGATCTTGCCGAATCCGACACCCTTGCAAATGCCACGCTGCCCGTACGTGAATGCGTCGCCGTAGACGAGGCCGGCCGTAAAGGCATGAAGGTCCAAGCCGGCGGCAATGGCCTCTTTCATCTTCTTGACATCCGCCAGGGCGGCCAGGACGCGCATTTCAACCGCTTGGAAGTCGGTCGAGATCATGACGTGTCCCTCGTCGGCCAAAAGGGCGCGGCGGATCACCCAATCTGACGAGGGAAGCGTCTGAAGGGCCGGGCCGGTAATGGACATGCGGCCGGTCCTGGCGGCCAGGGTGTGAATGAACGGGTGCACCCTGCCAACCTCGTCCACCGTTTCCAGGAAGGTGGCCGCGTACGTCGTTCGCCACTTGCCGGCCCGCTTGCTCCTCAGCACAGCATCCGCCAGGGGATTCGGAGCGCGGACGTTGAGCCGTTCCCATCCCCTGTCAAGGTCCGCCAGGCTGAGGAGAACCGTCTTGTCCACCCGCAGCGCACCGGATGCCGTACGAGCCGTCAGACGCTCCCCCATGCCCGCCAGGGCGGTGCTGATCTGAGCCGTGCTGTTGACGCTGCGGACGCCATATCGAGAGGCGGCCATGGCGTACGAGTCGGCCTCGTCGGCAAGGCGCTCGTCAAGGTGGTGTGTGTAGTCGCGATCGAGCACGAGGCCGGCGCGTTGCATGTGTGCGCACACGCGGGCAATGGCGTGTTCGAATTGCACGAGGCGATCCGGTACACCTAGCCGGCGCAGTTCCGCCCGCAGCACGGGCGCCAGACGAGCCGTGAGAAGAACGTCAAGGCCGGCGTACAGGTTGTAGGTGGGGTCGTCCAAGTCGATGCGAGCGAACCCATTTGCCTTGTTCAGCCCCATGGACCGAAAGACCACCGTCAAGCCCTCTTGTGTATCCGGCGCATTGGGGTCGATATAGTGCGCGCTCAGTGGCTTGAGGCCGGTCCCGATGCCGTTCTCTTGGGGCTTCCGGGGGTCGATGAGCGCCGCCAGGACTTTGGTATCGATTGTGCGCGGCGCGAGGGATTCAAGGGAGATACCCGCGTGCCTGTCAAGCACGAGCCAGTCAAAGGCAGCGTGGTGAATGAGCATTTCCGGGAGACTGCTTAGGGCATGCCCGGCGGCGCGCTGGAATCCCCCTCCCCTCTCCCAGTGAATGACCCACGCGTCGCGCGCATCCCCGAATTGCACGGTCCGCAGACGGTAGCCAGGCGAGTAGATCTGTAGGCCAGTCGTTTCCGTGTCGACGGCCACGGGCCCTCGTCCACCGGCTTGCATCCACCATCGGGCGAACGCGTCTAGGTCGGTGCGTGTCTCGGGTACCCGCACGGTGACCATGTCGCCGGCCAGGGTGTGTACGTAGGTGCGCAAGGTTCCCCCTCGCATGACCACCTACTAGGCGCTAGTAGGTGGTCACGGTGTCAGGTGCCGAAAATTCCGGGTCCACCTGATTCGAGAGGGCCAGACCCGACGCGTAGGCCCATGAGGACAATTCCAGCCGGACGCCGGTGCTTCGTCACGCCTCGTTCTTCCATAGCCGCATAGAACATGCGGCGCGTCCAAATCTCTTTGGCGGGAAGGTTCTCTGCTTCACACCAGTCCCTATACGCATTGAACGCGTCAGCGCCGGTCACGTACTGGTCATCCCCGCAGCGTTCGAGAACGCCAGGTAGGAAGCCGGCCAAAGGGTCGCTCGTCTCTCGATATTCCCTTGATGCCCGGAGGATGACGGTAGGGTCGCGCAAGCCTTCCCGGAACCAGTCGGCGGCGCCGCGCACTGCCCATGCCGCAATTCCCTCTGCTTCGACGCGGAGGGTGGCATCTAGGGTGTGGTCTCGCTCTTCCGGCGCAAACCATCGGGCGAAGGGGATCAACTTGACGCGCCGCCAAAGCCCCTCGTCCTGAGACTTGAAACGTGGCTTGTGGTTCGTTGCCAAGAGCAGCAGGAATGACGGCCGAAACTCGAAGAATTCCCGGTGCAGGAACCTGGCAGCGATCATGTCCTTTCCGGTCACCCGCTTGAGAACGGCCTCCCCCATTGCCTTGCCGCTTTCACCCTCCGACGCCATGACGAGCCGGGCGGATCGCAGCGCCGCCACGTCGTTCGGAATGCCCCCGCCGGACCGTTCCTCGAACGTCGCGAACGGTGTGGTTTTGGTGATCGGTCGGAATACGTGTGTCAAAGTGTCGGTGAAAACCGATTTGCCGTTCGCCCCCTTTCCCCAGAGGACAGCAAAGCACTGCTCCGACACGTGGCCGGTAATGCCGTAGCCGATGAGCCGTTGCAGATAGCCGGGCATGTCCGCGTTGGTCGGGAACACTTCGGCCAGGAAAGCAGTCCATCGGCCGCAAGGGGCATCGGGCCGGTAGTCGATGTCAAGGCAGTACGTCAATAGGTCTCCGGCCTCGTGCGCCCGTAGGTGCCCGGTCCGGAGATTGACCGTACCGTTCCTAAAACTCAACAGGTCGGGCCGATTGTCGAATTCACTTGCATCCGTGAGGACTCCGGGTACCGATCGAAGCTCAGTCATCAGAGCGTCAATGCGTGTGGACATGGTGAATCCGCGTGCTTTCTGGTTCTCGCCGGCCAGGACGAGCGCCGCCCCCATGCGGTGGATTTCCTGCCGTACTCGGGTGTCGGAGCGCTGCCATACCCGGCCGTCCCAAGTGAGGTAGCCAAGGCCTGGCGCATAACGAATTCGACCTTCCGACCATGCGACGAGAGCATGGGCGTTCATTGCATCGGATTCGCCGTACTCCTTGATCAACTCGACAAGGATGTGCGCAGCGTTTTGACCCTGGCCGCTCGTGGCGACACCTAGGTCAATCGTCTGAGCAACCTTGCGCGTAGCCTTGATCGCGCTGCGGAGAGCATCGGGAAAGCCGGCAGGATCGCCCTCTCGCCAGGCCGTGAGGTCTTCCGCCTCATCCGGGATCACGAGGGCAGCGACGTCAAGACCGTGCCCGCGTAGGCCGTCCGCCAGACGCTCACTGAACGCACGCCCGGCCTCGTCCTGGTCCCCCGCGACCAACACGCGTTGACCCGTAAGACCAACAGCAAGCTCAGCGATCAAGGCAGGGTTGTTCGCCAACGAGGCGCCGCGCACAACAACCGCGTCATAGCCCACAGCGGCCACTGTGAGGCCGTCTCCCGGCCCTTCCGTGACGATGGTGGTTCCGTATCCCCCGTCGCCCCGTAGAACCCCGTACGAGGCCCAACGGTGGCCTTCAGGGTTGGTGAGCGACACCCACCGACGAGGGCACAGTCCCGTGATGTCCCGCCCCTGAGCACCGCGTGGCACGGCATCGAATCCCAGCAGCGGAACAACAATGCGAGGGTGCGCCCGGTACGAGCGCGAGAGGTACGGGAACGGCTCGTCCTCGTCGGCCAGGTCCACACCAATGGACAGGTCGGCGGCCATGTCGATGGACAGGCCGAACCGCTTGACGAGGTAGTCACGCGCTGCGGTGGCCAGGTCGCTGCCGTCGACAACGAGGGCCAGGGCGCGAGCGTCGATGTACGTGGTGAGCGCCGCCGTTGCCCCGATGCCGACGAGCGCAGGGCGCCCGCTTGCGACCGTTGGGCCCTGGCCTGTCACGTCGAACAGGTCGCGCCAGGTGAGGCCGGCGGCACGAACGACCGCTTCGGTTTGGCATCCGGCACGGCACGTCAAACGCGCCTTGCGGTCGTCCCCGATCCACACCCGCAGCGACGGACGCGAGTCGGAGTGCGCCGGGCACAGCGCCAGGTATCCGCCGTCCGGCTCTTCGGCCACCTGGCGGAAGCGCGCGAGTAGATCTGTGGTGTCCATGGGGTGTCTCCCTTCCTTGCCAGGGCTTGAGAGGGCCAAAGCCGGATCACGGAGAGTGAGGCCGCTGGCTACTGTATGTACCGCCGCGGGCTACTGTGAGTCATTGACGAGGCGTCGGCGGATTTCAGCCAGGAAGGCCGCGAACGTCTCAAGGTCCATGGACACGCGCCAGTGCGACGAGTCGCGCCCTCGTGCCGTCACTGTGAGTGCGTATCGCTCGCGTGTCTGGCGCGTGGATAGGCCGGCCATACGACGCGCCGCCGTGAACATGTGGATATCGAAATGGACGAGGCCGCGCCGTACGTTCTTGCCTCGTGTCTTGACGACAGCGACGCCTAGCGGATAGCCGGCGTGTCCGGCCTCTCGTCTGGCCTGGCGCAGATAGGCCGGAATGGAAATGGTCTTGACGTTCTTTGCTTCAAGGATGAATGGCAGCGCGTGAATGTCGCCTACGTCGTTCTTACCCTCTTGAGCCGGCCGCTTGACATTCCATGGGCTACGCCAGTCGATCCATTTCCCGTTGTCGTCCACGAGCGCCAGGGCGCCATTCAGGTAGTCCCGAACCGCGCTTTCCCAATCGGTCCCGATCTGCTTGTTGCGGTTGACCATGTTTCCCTTTCCGGGCATGCGAAAGGGCCGACCACCCGCAATGGATGATCGGCCCTATGTCGCGGCTAGATACTGGCGACCGCTTGCCGAAGCAGCCGGACGTGTTCGGCGGAAATCCAGACCCGGCGCATGGTGCGGCGCTTGGCGAATCCGGATTCGATGCCGGTCGGTTGGACAAGCAGCATGGGGCGAACGCGCCCGTATTCGAGCCTCGTGGTTACCCGCAGAATGACAGCATCGGCCTGGCGCACTCGATTGCCTTGCCTGGCCGCGTAGGAGACGAGGTCACCCTTATACAGTTCCTCGCCGGCGTAGTCGGTGACGACTCCGCGCTTAGACATTCACACCATCCTTGTCATCGGGGAACTTTATCCCGCCCTCTGCCCGTGCGCGGGCATGCTGCCAGTCGTAACCGGCCCCGGAGAGTGCCTTGAGAATTGCTTGCGTGTGCCTGCGGGGGGACTGGTATGGGGATCCGCCGACGAGACACAGGATCGCCGAGAGGGTGTCAGCCTCGTCCGGGGCCAGGGTCAACACAAGGTGCTTCACTTCGATCGTTTCAGCGGTAGCCATCGGATTCCCCCTCGTTGTAATCCCACCCGAAACGCCAGAGTCGGGCGGACAGGACTTCCATTCGGTATTGCGGCGAGAACAGCCAAAGCGGAGTGGCAAGGTGCTCGTCACTCGCCTCACGAAAGGGGTTCAGATGTGGCTTGAAGGTCATACCGACCACTCCCCCGCGACGAGCGACGCATAGCCGGCATACGCCTGTTGCGGCATTACGCCGTTGCCGGCGGCGCGAATCATCTCGCCACGCGTAAGGCCGTCAACGGTCGTGATCCATCCGCCCGGAAGGCCCATGAACCACTCGGCGTATTCCGGTGTCTGCCTCACTCCGCCTCGTGGTCCGGTGTCGGTCGCTGCGGGCGCCGGCCGGCCAATCATCAATTCGTGTCGGCGGATGGCGTCGGCATGTTCCCCCCACTGCCAGGCAGACGAGTGAGGGCCGTACGCAGATTCAGGCCCCGGTGACCACCCGTGGACATGCCCGGCCCGCCCGTCCCATCCGAAGCGGTAATCGTCGGCAACAGGGGGCCGATCTTGCGGATAGGCAATGCAAAACCAACGGTCACGGTGATGCGCTGCCCCGACGTCACTCGCTCGTATGCACGTCCATCGTGCGTCATACCGCATCGTGGCCAGGTCCCGGAGTACTCCGGCCAAACCTCGCGACCGTATGGCGCTGACGTTCTCCAAGAACACAAGTGCCGGTCGAAGTACGCGAATCGCCTCAACGACGTGTCGCCAGATTCCGCTACGCGGTCCGTCAAGCCCCAACCCCCGTCCGTTGTATGAGATGTCCTGGCAGGGGAAGCCGGCCGTAATGGTCGAGATCTTGCCTGCCAGTGGCCGCCAATCGGCCTTTGTGATGTCGCCAATATTCGGCGCGTGCGGGTACCTGGCGGCCAGGATGCGAGAGGGCGCCGGCATGGACTCAGCGACGTACGAAACGTCTTGTCCAGTCAGGCGCCCTACCGCGATCCCCATCCCGCCATACCCCGCGCACAGTTCGAGCACGGTCACGTCAAGTCCCTTGCTCAGTACGGGGGTTCGTCGCTGATTGCGTCGTTCCACGCCTTGATTACGGTGATCACCGGCTTGCGGTAGGAGACTTCCTTGCCCGCTTTGGTCACGTACTCGACCAGTTCAAGGGACAGCTCACAGAGCGCTTCCCCGTCGATGGCGTCGAGAGCGTTCATAACCTCGTGTTCGACCTTGAGCAATTCCCAAGAGGTCGAAGTGAACGAGCCCATGCCTAGGGCGTAGTCGTCCGCCAGGTGGAACTTGACCGTGGAGTGCGGCGCCGGTCCGCGCTTGCTGCGGGCCAATGCCTGGC
Organism: Embleya sp. NPDC025285; assembly: GCF_055558835.1. Classification (NCBI taxonomy): domain Bacteria; kingdom Bacillati; phylum Actinomycetota; class Actinomycetes; order Kitasatosporales; family Streptomycetaceae; genus Embleya; species Embleya sp. NPDC025285. The sequence continues at coordinate 40,596 of NZ_JBVHLU010000049.1, read as the reverse complement.
GGTCGGCCAGAAGCGGGGGGCAGCCACACGGCTTCCCGAAGTCCTCTTCGGGTGACAGGAAGTCAACCCCGTCGCACTCGTGGATGGGCCCCTGCAATCCCCAGAGAACCATCTTGCTGCGAATGGCGTCCGCCCCGGAAAGAACAATGGGGGCCGTGACGGCATCCGTCAGAATTTCGATGTGGTCTTCCTTGCTCGTCTCCCACTCCTTAGGAGTGCCGCCGTAGAGCTGAGCAATGGCCGCAGCAACCGCCGGATCACCCGTGGTCACGCGCCACTCGGAAAGCGATACCGGCTGAGTACCGACCTTGCGACCCGAGCGGAATTTGAACGCGTCCTCATCGGCGTACGACGCACGCGCCTTTGGCATCGCGTCCGGGTCGGTTTCGAAAATGCGAACCATGTATCTCCCTCATCTGGTGGCACCTACTAGCGCCTAGTAGGTGGTCTGCCTTCTCTTGCTACCGAGTGAGGCAGAGCCCTAACGGGCGCGGCGCTCAGTGCCCGTAACAAGGCGGCGCATGCCGGCGGCCAGGGAACGGCCGAGTACGGTCTTGGACGTCTCCCGGTCCCAAGTGAAGACGCGCCGCAGCGTCAGGAAGGCCGCGAACACCTCCTCATCGATTCGGACCGGTCGCAGGTCCCAACCGTCCGGCGTCACATGCAGCACGGCAGCGCCGCTCACGGCCGGCATCGGCTTTACTGTGCCGTCCGCAGCGATGACGGATTCGGCGTGCGCGTAGGCGGCCATTTGCAGGGCCACTTCCGGGTAAATGGCGCGGCTGGTTTTCCAGTCCACCATCAAGAGCGCGGGCTCACCGGCGGCCAGGTCGAGGCGGCCGGCCTCGTCCACGAGGATTTCGAGAACGGCATCAAACGAACCCGCGTAGCCGTACTCGTCCGACCAAACGACGTCTTCCGCCATGACCAGACGAGGGCGGACAACATCCAGGAACTCAGCGAATGCGGCACGGTACGGCTCAAGGTCCGTGCTGACACGGCCAATGCGTTCGCCGCGAATCATGCGCTCGAACAGATCATGCGCGGCGGACCCCACATCGCTTCGGGTCTTGGTGTAGCGCCGGCTTGCATTCTTGATGAAATCGATGGCGGCGGCGCGATCGCTACTGGCGATACTGGTCACTGCGGCCAGGTTGTCAACGGCGCATTCTGCGGCCATGCGGGCTGCCCAGAACGTCAGGAACGGCTTGGGCAGCATGCCGATGATCGACGTCACGCCGGGAAGCTTGTCGGCGGTCGTGGGGTGCACGTACCAACGCGATCCGCCACGCTGGACCGTACGGACTTGCTCGGACATTGGGGTACCTCTCAAGGGGTAGGCGCTCTTACTCCTCTCCTAGGGGGCGCCAAAGCCCGTGACGGGGCATGACAAAGCCCCACCCTCCCAGTGCTGCGGAAGGATGGGGCCAGGTCGAGCGGGGCTAGTTGCCGGCGCGCTCCTTCAGTGCGGCCTTCAGTTGCTTCTTCATCATGCGGATGAGTTCTTCGAGGTTGTCAAGGTCCTCGTTGGACTCCTGCATTTCCTCATCGGTCAGGACGGGGATGTTTCGCCCGAACGCCAAGATCTTCTTGTTGATTGCCTTGAGAGTGGTAGCCGCCGTGCCGGCCTCAATGTCGCCCTCTTCGGCGGCAATCTGCTGAACCGTCTTGCCGGTCTCCTTTGCCTGGCGCGTGCGCTCCAAGCGCTTCCGGCGGTTCTCCCTGTCGACCTCGTCTTTGGTAGTGGTCGGAATGGCGAACGCTTCCGTAACAGCCGCAGCGTGGGACGAGCCGTCCTTGATGACGCCCTCCGCAAGCATGACCGTGCGGAATTCGTTGATGTCGTCACGCCACGCTTCGGGCAGTTGTTCCGGCGCCAGGTCCAGCGCGCGCACCATCTCAACCAGGACGTTCCTGGACTGGTTCTGAAGGCTCTTGTTGTACGTGTTCAGTGCGTCGCGTACCTCGTCCTCAGTACCGGTAAGGCGCTCACGTGCGAAGTCGAGAAGCGCCGTCTTCCAAAGCTTGGCCTTGTTCGACTTCCCGTGAATGTCAACCTTGTTGTCACCATCCCGCATGTGAAGGCGCGCGACGATTCCCGCCCGCACAATGTCACGCGCGGTTTCAGTGGACGACCGCTGAAGCTGGACACCCGCAACGAACGCATCCGCCGCAGCGTACGCACTCTGGACTTCGTCCTCTGACAGCGTCTCGGCGGCCACTTCGGACGCCGTTTGGATGACACCCTCAAGCGGCGCATCCTCTTGGATGTCCTGGCGCTTGAGCGGTTCCCAAACGTTCAAGACGTTCTCGTGCACTTCGCTCGCGCCAAAGCCAACGTTCTCGGCCAGGGCTTCCGTGCTGCGCTCTGCCGACAGAGGGCCCTGGTAGTCAACGTTGTCGGCCGATTCGTGCTCGTCCGACAGGTACTCAAGGAACTTCTCTCGCGACGACTCCGACAGGTCGGCATGAGCCAGGGCGTAACTGTTCTCCGGGTGTGCTTCGAATCGCTCGCGGGCAGCGTCGATCGTGGCAGCCGCATTCGCCAGGGATTCCAGGGTTACGGCCCCGTCGGCGGCCTTGAGCCGGTCGCGTACGTCGCCGACCAGCAACTCAACACGCCCGGTCGGCATGCCAACGGCCTTAGCCAGGGCTCCGCCGGAATTCGTCTTGGAGCGCAGGACCGGTGCGAACTGCTCTTCCGTCAAGTCGAATTCGGTGCGAATCGCAGCGTCGAACGCTTCGGGCCGGTCAGTGGTCTGGCGAATCTCAGAGTAGAAGTTGTTTCCCTTAGGCACGGTAAGTGTCTCCTTGTGAAGGTTGAGGCCGAGCTTGTTGGCCTTGCGCCCGCAGGCCCCGCAGATAACGGCGTCGGGCTTGAGGGTGTAAAGCGGTCCGAGATGCATCTTGACAGAGCGACCACAAAGAGTCACATCCGACACGGTGGACAGATGAGGCGTCGCGGCTTTACCCACGAGCCCCGCCGTAACTTCTCCCGGGAACTGGATATCAGCAACTGTCAAGGCTTTGGGGGCCACTTTGCGATTCCTTGTCTCGTCCGTTACTTGAAGAACCTCGAACATCGCGTCCATGACACTCCCCCTTGCCCTGGCCCGCTCGTTGCGGTGCCTGCGAGAGCGACTATGCCGGGCCTGGCCACCCGGCACAACCACCTACTAGGCACTAGTAGGTGACCCATGCAAAAAGCCCCCACCGAAGTGGGGGCAGTCTGCTACTCGGCCTGGCCGGCGGTGCTGGTCTTGCGATCCTCTATGCGCTGTGCGGCCTCACCCGTACCAAGCACGGCAGCCACGAGGGCTAGCACGGCCTCACTGGGCAGGCTGGTCACATACAGCGCGACGAGCGCCACGATGGCCGCAGCGATGGCATGGAGACGTACGGCGGTGAACTTCATGAAGTGCCTTTCGTAGATGGGTAGTTCACGTCACGACTTGGGGACGCGTAGCTTGCCCCACGAGGTAGGGCCAGGGATGCCGTCCGCATCGCTACCGGTGTAGCCGCACTTGCGCTGCCACAGTCGGTAGGAACTGATGTCGGCCTGGCTCAGCACGGGGCCGGGCCCTTCCTGGTAGGCCGAGCATCCTTCCGCCACGAGCCGCTTGCCCATGGCAGTGATGATCGGGGAGCGCCGCCCGATGCTGAACCACGAGGCGCCCGGGAACGGCTCAAGGCCGCTACCGCCGTTGCCAGGGTTCCCGCCATTGCTGGCGCCAGGCTCAAGCCCTCCGGACCGCACCAGGGCGTACAGCGACGCGCCAGGGCAATCCGTGCTGTAGCCGTCCCGGTGTCCCCGGATTTCGTTGCCCGCGCCGTTGGCCCGCAGATAGGCAATGGCATCTCGGATTCCGGCAATCTGCGCATCGGTCGGTGCGGTGTGGCCGGACGAGCCGACGAACGCCAGGACCGCGAAATGCGCGCGGTTTAGGGTCGTGTTGCCGTTGGCGCTGTTCTGAGCGTTGCGGCCTCGCCCCTCGAACACGTAGCCGTGCTCACAGACGGCCAGGTTGTAAGCGAAGTCGGCCCACCCGTTGCCATCCATGTGGCTCGCCTGTACGCGGCGCATGTACGGCGCGCAAGTCGAGTGCTCGCCGGCACTGTAGGGAGTGCCAAGATAGTGAACCTTGACGCCGGAATTGCTGGATACACGAGCGTGGCCATTGCGCGGCGCCCGCGCTCCCCAATCGGCGCGTGATACGAACTGCATGCTAACCCCTCCTAGGGCATGAGAAAGCCCCACCGGCCTACCGGTAGGGCTCAGGGCTGTACCTTGCGAATCGCAGGTCACCTACTAGTGCCTAGTAGGTGGTCGCCCCTGGGATCGAGTGAGCCAGGACCAACGTGGTCGGTCCAGTAGTTCGGCTAGCTGCGCCTGTAGCGCTGCGTTGAGCGCCCGAAGCTGTCGAACCTCTTCGCTCAGTTCGGCTACCTGTACCTCAAGGCGCGCCGCCCTGGCCGATTGTGCTTCGGCCTCTTCCTTCCATGAGGCACGCATGCCGGCCTGCCATCGGGACAGCGAAACCGCCACGGCCACGAGAACGGGGATCACAATTTCGATGCTGACGAGGTAGCGAGTCAAGTCCATCTATTCCCCCTCGTCGTCCTCGTCGGGCGCCGCCGGCGCGTCTGTGGCAACCGCAAACGTGGCGCTTGTACGCGGTTTGCGCGCCGCCCGTTCGAGGGCCGTCAAGCGCGCCTCAAGGGCCCGCAGATCGGCCTGTAGGGAAGGCGGATATGCATTAGCTTGGATTGACAAAAGCACCCCGATTTGCGAGTGACAGGCCGATGGTTTCGCGCCCGTTGATATCGAGCGACACGGCGCATTCGGTTACAGTGAGCATGGTCTCTACGTTGACGATTCCGCGTTTGACTCGAACCATCACGTTCATGCCCGGAGGTAGAGCGGCCGGCGAGACTGACCCGTCGTAAAGGGTCATGGTCGGAATCATGACCGGAGCACGACCGAGATTGAGGGCGGCCTCAGCTTTGGCTTTGAGGGTGCCGGTGTCGGTTGTATCGGGATAGGTGGCAACGGCATCGCGCGCCGGCATTGTGGCCAACAGCGCGTCATTGCGCACGCCCTCATATGCCGGGTAGTCCTGGCCATCGACGCGCCCGCCGATCGCATATGCGTTGGTGGCCATGGGTCCGCCGTCGTACGTCACCTGACTCACGTCGCAATTGACGCCATGTTCTAGCCAGGTCGGATAAAGGCCGCCGGTTGCACGAGGGACCACAACAACGCGATGCCGTATCCGTGTGGTGTCTCCGGGCGCATAGAACGGCTCATACCGGAACAGGAATCCGCCGTTGTCCTCCGCCAATTCCGCGACGGCGGATCCAATCGATTTGAATTCCGTTGGATGCCACATCCGAAATGCCGGCCGGTCAGTGTCCGGGATTGTCGAGTACTCCGTCCCGATGCCGTTGTTGGCATTGGCATAGGCGTACCAGTCCCGAAGCATTTGCCCCTGGTAACCAAGCCGGCCGTAGTTGTTGAGTAGGTGTACGCCCTCGTAATGAGCGTGGATACCAACGGCATCCACCGTGAGAGTGTCGGCGGCCAGGTCGGCACGCAGGCCACGCACAAACCCGATCCATGTCGGTTGACTGTTGCGGACCACACAGATTCCCGCGCCGCCAGGCAGTAGCCGTGCCGACAAGGCCGACGAGGTCAGGAGAGGTATCACGATCGAGCACGACCCGGCCGCATTGAGCACGTCCGCATATGACAGCGTCGACACGTCCAAGGGTGTGCCGGTAATCGTCCCGGTCTTGAGGGCGTACGTCAGCACTTGATAGGCGGCCACTGTGCACCCCCTAGACCCATATCGAGATCCACTGGTAGGCGGCCTTTGCCTCTACTGTTCCAACGGCATGGCGCAAGGCAACGGGGAATTCTCCCGGCTTGAAGTCCGGCCAAAAGCCGTTGACGGCCGTAGTCGTCGTGGCCGTGCTCGTCTGCTTCACAAAGTCCACGATGATCAGGCCGGTCCCGGTCATAGCAATGGACCACACGCCCCGGTCGGTCACTCCCTTGAGGAGCGGATCCGTGGCACCGGTAATGACGCATCCCATAGGCGCAATGGCCGCGCCGTCCTGGCGCAAGGTGAACCAACGATCGGGGGCAGGAGAACCCACACCGCTCAGCACGTCCAATGCGCGCGGTGCATCGCTGCGAACCTCATGGCTAGACGCGAACAACTCGATCACGATGTTGGACACGCGATAGGTGAAGTTGAGGTCTATCGGTGCGCTCCGCTTCCGCACGCGAGCATTCACGTATGCCGTGAGGCCGCCGAAAGCCTGCGGGAATCGGAACCGTAGCTTTTCCTCGTACGAGGCCGGCCGGTCGCGTCGCGGAGTGAATGCGGCCATAACTAGATTGAGCGCCGCCAGGTAATCGGCATCGGTGCGCCCGTAAATCTCAAGCGTCAGGGTCACTACCCGGCCGCCTAGGTAATCCTCCCCCGGATGCACACCGTTGCGCTGCATAAGCGCCAGGTCGGATGAGCGCACGTCCGGCAGCGACAGCAACCCGTCGACTTGGACAATCGAGATGGGCGACCCGGCGGCACCCATGACGAGGCCGTTGAATTCCATGGTCCATGGGTCAAGTTCAGCCATTGATCTCCCTCCTGAGGGGACCACCTACTAGCGCCTAGTAGGTGGTCCGTCCTCTACCGTCCGACGCGCAATGCCCACGCGACTTCCCGGCCGATCGCGTACGGATCCGCGTTCGTGGTTACATTCACCGTGACGGATCCGGCGCCGCTTCCTATTGAGTGGTTCGGAACCACAGTGGAACCGCTCGGGAGATTGACCACTTCCGGCCCCCGTTCACCAACCCGAGTCCAGCCGGACGCCGGCCCACCCATTGCGCGGACCTTCGGAATCGGCGCATCGGGAATGTCAATCGACACCGGACCCCAGCCGAACGAATTGGGGATCGCGTCGTTCAGCATGTCAATCACGCTGTTGATCGCGCTCTTGCTCGCGTTCAACATTGCGTCACCGACGCCCGCCGCGAACGCTCCGGAATTCCGCAGACCGTCAACGAGCCACGTGACGATGCCGGACCCAATACCCTTGGCGGCCTCACCAATCGCAATCGCCGCGTGCCCAATATTCGCGGGCATGTCGGTGAAGAACGACAGCAGGTCATCAAGGGCCTTTCGACCCTTGTCAACGATCCAGTCGAAAGCCTCTCCGCAGATACGGCGGATATCATCGAAGTGCTTGATGATGAAGCCGACGCCCGTAAAATTCAGGAACAGGTCAACGAGCGCATCAAAGCACCATTTGATCTTTGACCAGACCCAATCCCATGCCGCGCCGGTAGCCGCCGTGATCTCGTCCCAATACTTGACAACGAGGTAGACCAGGCCGCCAATTGCCGCAATCACGAGAATGATCGGGCCCATTGCGATAAGCCACGCGGCAGCCATTTTGGCGGCGCCTAGCATTGCCTGTAGGCCCATCAGAACCCACTGCCCGACCACTACCGCGCCGGCGGCCAGAGCAGCGGCACCGGCAGCCACGTAGCCCGCAACCACAAGGGCTTGCGCTCCGGCCACCCGAGCGGCATTCCAAATGGCTTGTGCGCCCATCAAGAGCCACTGTCCGACCACGGTCGCCCCGGCCGCCAGGGCAGCGGCGCCTGACTTGATCCAACCGCCGATGACTGCCCAGTGCGCAAGAATCTGCGTCGCCGAACTTGTGCCGGCGGTCGCCGTGCTCGTCACCCACGCGGCAACATTCGCAGCCCCCGCCACCGTGGCAGACACACCCCATGAGACAAGAGCAGGCAGGACAAGCGTCCCGATCACTGCGGCAGTCGTAATCAGTGGCGTCTTGTTGTCCTCAATCCATCCGCCAACATCCCGCACAATCTCACCCGCGTGGGACAGCTTCTCACTCAGCGCGTTGACGGCCGGTAGAACGTGCTCAACGATCATGTCAACGGCGTGTGTCTTGAGGTTTCGACCGAATGCCGTGAGCCGCGTGGACGCATTGTCATGCAGCGTGTCACCGGCCTTAGCCGCCGCACCGTCGACCTGGCCCAGAGTGGCAACCGCCGTACGCGGGTCCATGGCATTCAATGCCGAACCAAGGTCCTCTGCCTTGGTTCCAAAGAGGCCGACGCTTACCGTGTTCTTCTCGACCGGATCGGTCAGGTTCTTGAGAGCATCAAAGACTTGCTGAGTGGCCGCCGCAGCACCGGGACCACCGGCCGCAATCTTGGAGATCATCTCGTCGGCATCAAGGCCCAATGCCTTGTATGCGTCGCGGGCGCCCTGGCTGCCATCGATCGACAGAAGCGAGAATTCCTTGAGGGCATCGGCCGCTGTATCGGCATCCCGCGCGCCGCCCTGTAGCGCCTGATTCATCAAGCCCAAAGCAGTGGGGCCGTCAAGTCCCAGCTTCTTGAACTGGACCGAGTACTCGTTAAACGTATCTAGCAAATCCTCGGATTTGTTGATACCAAGCTGCTGCCCACGCGCCAAAAGGTCGAATGCCTCAGTCGCATTCTTGGCCATGCCATTCTTGAGCATCGTGCCAACGGACGCGGTAAGAGGGCCAACGTCCTCCCCCATAATGGAGGCCACATCCATAGCCGCCGTGCCAACCCGCTCAAGCTCATCGGCCGTGGCGCCAGCAGGTACTAGGCCCTGTTGCAATGCCCCCTTAAGCGCCTCGTTGGCGTCGGCGATGCTCTCGCCCAAGCCGGCCGCGTAGATCTTCCCTGCGGCCTTTCCAAGACGTTCGGCCTCTTCGGGCGTCGCCCCGACTTGCGCCGCCAGGAGGTCATTTCCCTTTTCCTGGTCGAGCCCTTCCATGATGCCGGCGGTAAGCCCGGCGGCCAGGCCGGCGCCGGCAATGGCACCCCATCCGCCTAGCTTCTGTGCAAAGTCATCAAGCTTGCTGCCCGTGTCGTCAATGGACTGCTCAAGGTTTTCGGTATCCCCGAGAACGGAGATCGTAATAGGCCGTGCCAAACGTTCCCCCTACGTCATAACCGGGCGGCGAATTTCACCGGACCCCCCGCGGCTTGACGCACGGTGACTGCGGCCTTGCGCCTTCTGCTGGTCCTTGATGTCGGCCCGCATTTGATCCACGAGCGAATTGAAATCCCGCAACGGCATTTCCCGCACGTCCCGCCAGGTCAGCCCCGTGAAATGGCCAACAAGGCGGGCGCACGTGACTACACGTTGCGCGCGGTAGGGTCCACCGGTGCGTTCTTCATGCTGATACGCAGACGCCCGGCGTCCTCAACAGTGAAACCGGGATTCGTGCGACGCTTGACCACTACCGCCATGGCGCGCAGGAGCTTTCCCTTGCGGGCGCCAGGCTTGGACAGGCTGTCTAGCGGCGCGTCGATGATCTCTTCAATGACGTCGATTTCGTCCAGCGTCAGGGAGTCGATATCGAGCGACAGCAGTTCCGCTGCATTCAGGTCTTCAGACAATGGGACTCCTAGGTTTCGAGATGGTCGCGCATGACTTGGGTAATGGCGGTTTCGTACACGGTGGCCACGTCATCGCTCGTCCTGGCCAGGGCCCGGTACAGGAACCGGTTCGGCTTGATGTTGCGCTTGGGGAATCCGAAGTGGATGGCAGCCGCGTACGGAACACGAGCGGCTGAACCGGCCTTGACGGCGGCGCCCTTAGCAGACGCGACCACGCCAATCGAACGGGCAAGCTTCCCGGGCCTGTACGACTTGCTGTCCTTTGGTGAGCGCCTACGCTCAGGAGCAACACGCTTGGCAACGGGCGCAACGACTTCGGCGGCGCTCTTGTTGGCGCCGCGTACTGCCTTGCCAAGTTCTTTGTCCCGGAGCTGTCGAATGCTGCGCTGTAGCTCTCTCAGGCCGTCGACTTGCAGCGTGTACTCACTGCGGCGCGCGGGCATGCGCTAGCTCTTACCGGCAAATGGCGCGGTCCATCCGGGCGTGCGCTCCTTGTACGTGAGCGCAATTGCGGGCGCTCCCGTACCGGGGTCTAGCACGCGGAAGGGCAGTGCCATGGTCGTAATGTCGTCAACCGAAGCGGTAGGCGACTCGCCCGTGAACTGAATGGCGGGGCACACGATGTCCACGCCCGTTCCGGCGATAGCGCCCGCCAGGCTCACAGTCAGCCCGGCCACCTGGCCCGCAATGAACAGCCCGTAGAGCGTCAACGAGGTGGCGTCAAACTCACCCTCTAGGCTGCCCTCGTACGTCGGGACGGCAGCGCGAACGGGCACCTTCTTGAGGGCTTCACCCCGAAGGAATCGCCGATCGGTCTTGAGACCTAGATCCCCCGACAACTCAAGCTTGCTCGCATCGATCGGAATGTCGGATCCCTCAACGATCAGCTTGACGGATGCCTGACTCCAGTCGTAAACGTGCGCAACGGCCGGGTACACAACCGGGAGAACGCCCGCCGGGTCACCCACTTGGAGAACATCCCGAAAATCGAATCCGACCGTGAGGCCGATTGCGTTCTCGACTTCCGCCGACAGAGACCAATTCGTCGCCACGCATCCAAGATGTTGGTAGGCAACCTTCGTGCCCTCAATGGTCGGGCGAACCATTTGCGCGGTCCATGAGGGCGACGCAGACGTCGATGCCGTAGTCAGGACGTGCTTGGTAATGCCGGTCGCGTTGTCAACGGTCTTGACAACCTTGTCGAATGCTGCGGACAAGAGCGGGCCGGCGCCGGCGTCGAGTAGGTCACACTCGATTTCGCCTTCCCCGCCCATATTGATGATGTTGCGGCGGTCGGCACGAGCCGTTTGCATTCCCGGTCGAAAGCCCACGGATTCGATGAATTCGCGGGATGTCTTCCAAGAGTCGGCCTTGCCCTCGTACCCGAGAGTGGTAGTGGCCGCCGTACCGTACTGAGTTTCGGCACCAATGCCGATAGAGGCGTCTAGCGCCACATGATCACTCTCCCCTAGTGGTGCGCCCGCGCACCCGCACGCGGACTGTGAGCGCCGCATAGGCGCCATCGGTCGTCTCGGCCGTCTCGCAAGTGGAGGACTCAGGGCGGATGTCCACGAGCCCAGAAATGGCCGCCCGGTCGATCGCTGCGGCGGCGCTTACGATGTGATCCCGCAGGACGTACACGGCGCGCTCAGCATGGATCGGGTCGCCAGGTGTGACGACGAGCGCGCACGCGTCGACGTACCCGCTAATGCCCGTGGGCTTGTGTACGCCCTGGCGCATGGCAACGGGCTGTAGGTCCTCGTCGGTTGTGTCGCCTAGCCACACTTGCTCGCGCCGGTCGGCTTTCCCCGTGGCCGCGTAGGTGACTTGAACCCCTGTCGGCACAGCGGCCTTGATAGCCTCATAGAGCGCCACCTTTGCCGCAAAGATCAACGACATTCGACCCCCTACAGGAACGTGAACGGAAGCCGAACGCGATAGCGATTCAGGTGCGCATTGACCTCAGGAAGGCTCGTCGGACGCCAGGTGCCGCCGGCCTGCGAAAGCTGAATGGATCCGAATTCACTCGCGAGCTGTAGCGCCCGGTCCGGAATTCGACTTACGAGGTCTAGGCAGTACTGACGAGCCAGGGTGCGAACGCACCATCGAATTGTTTCCGGCGGAGGATCCGCGCTCGTCCATTTCTGGCCCGTATAGGTTTCGACCGTTTCGACCGCGTAGGCAATGGCCACGGTCATTGTCTCGTCGGGAAACAGCGTGGCGTCCGCCAGGCCGTCAAGCGCGCGAACCTCAGCAATGAGTGCGTACGTCATATCCCCCCAAGGGGACCACCTACTAGCGCCTAGTAGGTGGTCCCTGTGATGTCGAGACTTACGGCTTGGGAGTAATCGTCAAGACCTTCGCGGCGCGCTCGTCCGTGAGTAGACCATCGGCCCTCTGAAGGAACCGGTAAACGACCTGGTCATTCAGGAACTTGTAGTCAATGGACCGCTCAATGCGAAGCGGGCCGGCCATACGAACCATGTACCGGGAGAGGTCAGCAAAGAGGATCTTGTTCGCGGGCATGCCCTCATCGGTCGTAACCGGCCGGCCGTTGAACAAGTCAGGCGCGCCAAGCACCGTGCTGTTCACCCAAAGGTACTGACCCGTGGTGTCCTTCGCCTTCCGCAGAACGGCAGCGTTCTTGTCGGCCACGACGTAGGTAGCCGCGCCACGGTACGAGCGAGGAAGCTCATAGTGCAGATCGATCAGCGCATCGGTAACAACGGTGTCCTTTGCGCCGTCCTGCCAGGTGGCAACCGCCGGCGACGCAGCAGTAACAATCCCCCTGGGCTGCCCCGTGCCAGTGCCAGTAAGGAAGTGAAGTCCCATACCGTGCCCAAGCGCCGGGCCGGCGTCGGCAACGAGGAAGGCAATCAAGTCAAGCGTCTGGTCAGTAACAAATTCACTGGAAATGATCGACGCATAGCTGTACTTGTACGAGGACAGAGGCCGTAGAACGGTGGTCGGGTTCGACTCCGGAATGGTGCCGTTCTCCGCCGTGATGGTTGCGACGCTGCGGCCGGTCACGACCGCAATGTCAATCGGCTCCCCGCCGGCGGTGTTGATCGGGGTGGCACCGAAACGCATCACGGTGGACCGCTCAACGGCTTCCGCAAGAAGGCGCTCGTACAGCCCACGCGCAATGACAGGCTTGCCCGTGGTCGTGTCAACCGCGCGCTTCTGCGGCGCCAGGTCAAGCGCGCCGCCCGCCGGCAGGCTACGTAGCTGAGCCTCAAGGTTATCGGCCTGGCGGTCGTCCTGGCGGCCACCCATGGCGGCCAGTAGCGCGGACGTGGACTCGGAAGCCTTGACGGCCTCAATGCCCCGACGAACCCGGCCGTCATAGTCGGCGATCGCCTCAAGGATGCGCGCCTCCTTTTCGCGCACTTCAGCCGGCATGTCCTTGCCCGCGTACTCGTCGGTCAGGGAGCGTAGTTCGAGGGTGGCCTTTTCGCGTGCTTCGAAATTCGCGCTTAGCGTGGTTGCGTCTATACGGCATCGCTCCTAAAGATCAGTGCGCGCACGAGGGCGCGTGTGTGTACGTGCGTGTCTGTGTGGCGCTCTGCGGCGCTATCGCCGGGCGCGTGGGGTGTCGGGGCTAGGGCGGCCTCAAGGGACCGCAGATAGGCGCTCGTGGTCGCATAGGCCGGGTTCAGCACCGGACCTAGCTCACGGACATCCATGGATGTGATCTCGACAATCGGAAGGCCAGTCCCCTCGTCGGCCTCGTCGGCAAGCCGGTGGCCACCCTCGTTCAGCGCAAACGTGAACGATGCGCCCGCGACATCGCGCCGCCCGACAAGCACGGCCAGGTCCCGGCCAACCGACGTATCCGGTAGGTCCACCTCGTACCAACCGCCAGCGGCGTCCTCACCCACCCGCAGCGTGCCGGCGGACATGCGCCCCAGGACTAGGTTGCGGTCGTGGTTGAACGTCGCCGTAACGTCGTTCTGGACCAACGAGGCCGCGCCCGCTCCGGGAAGAATGCGTTCCCGGAACCCCCCAAGATCTGAACTCAATTCGTTGAATCGGTACGCGTATCCCCGTAGCACGGGCGCCGCGCCCTCGTCCGTCCGCAGGCTAGGCGCCTGCGTCAGACTCCTCTGCTCCAACGTCGTCAGTGGATTCCCCCTCATCGTCCTGGCCCTCGTCGGGCGCGTCGTCCTGGCCCTCGTCCTCGTCGGCCGGCTCGTCCGTTACGGCAGCCAGGTTGAGCGGCACACGGTGTACTGCCCCCTGGCCGTCCGGGAGTGGTTCGAGATCTTCCGCCGCGCGCACTTCGTCAATCGAGTAAATGCCTTGCTGAAGCCCGATCGAGTAGATCCCCATGCGCTCAACGGGCGCACCGCGCTGGATTCCGTCAAGAGAGAACTTGACGAATAGCTGTCGGTTGGCAGTCTCGGCATAGAGCAAACGGGTAAGCCCGGCCTCTATGCGTTCGAGCCATGGCCGCAGACTGAACATGGCAAATGCGATGTTCTGTTCGGCCAGGCCACTGCCCCACGACGTACTACCGCTAGCATCCGCAATCAGGTGCGGAGGCACGCCAAAGATGCGCGCAATCTCGGGAACTTGGAATTGCCGGGTCTGAAGGAATTGGGCTTCATCCGGCGTCATCGCAATCTTGGAAAACTTGGCACCTTCGGTCAGCAAGGCAACGCGATGAGCGTTGTCGACTCCCGAATTCGCCAGGCGCCAGGCTTCCCGCGCCCGCTTGAGGCCGTCATCAGACATAGCGCCGGGAACCTCAACCACAGCACCGGGAACGGCACCATTGGAGAAGAACCGCGCGCCGTACTTCTGCGCCGCCAAAGCCAAGCCAATGGACTCACGCGCATACGCAATCGGACTGACGCCCGTAAACGCGCCAGGCAACATCATGCCCGGGATATGCAGAATCTCGCGAGTGCCGAACCAGCCGATCGCAACTTCGTTTCCATCCGCGTCAATGTCACTCGCGTAGAAAACCTTGCGTCGCCGGCCGTCAACGGTCACCGTGTGCGTGTCGATTTTGGCAGGATCGAGCACGTCAAGGCCAACAATCGTTGGCCCTTCCCAGGTAATCGCCAGGTACGCATTCCCCTCAAGCAAGAGGGATAGGACGATCTGCGAAAGCAGATCAATGCGCCCTAGTCCGCCAGGCTCGGCAGTCGGATAGTCCAGCCAGACAGGCGAGACAATCGCCTTGCGCACTCCCCCGCGCTTTGTGTACGTCGCAACCGGCAGCGTGGCAATCGTCTCGGAGAGAAGCCGCAGGCACGCGAATACCGCCGACACCTGTAGGGCGGACGAAGCGTCCACCCGTTCCCCCGCATTCGACACCACACCGGGATAGGGAAACAGCTCCCCAGCGTGCTCCCACATGGCCCGCTCTTGCACGGGCGGATGACCCCGAAACCATCGTGTCCAGAACCCCAAGCGCTCACCCCCTTACCGACCACCTACTAGGCGCTAGTAGGTGGCCTAGTCCTCGTCATCCGAAATCGGATGCCCGTACGCGTATTCCTGGCCGGCCTCGTCGGTCCATGCCGCAACGATTGGCGAGTGAGCCCAATCGGGGTTGTCTTCCCGATACATGACAGCGCCGTGAACCGAGAGGATCATGGCGACCGCAAGGTCAATTTTGCGGCGCGTCCGGCCGTACTCTTTGGTAATCCGGGCGCCGTGTCGGTCCACCCGCAGCACCGCGTTACCAATGTGTCGGGCCAGGGCCGGGCTGCCGTCATGCGACAGTCGCCCATCTCGGCAAGCGTCGTATACGGCCTGCGTCGCGGGCACCATGCGCGTAAGACTGTTGGTGGGAAATGCCTCTACGGGGAAACCCTCGTGTTCGAGATTGTCAAGCGTTTCCTCCCAGCGATACGGGTCCGCCACGAGAGAGCGCACGTTGTACGTCTCGAACACCTCCCGCAAGCGGGCGCGCACATCGGCCATGGGAACACGCCAATGCTGGTCATCCGCCGGCGCCTCCCAGTGACCGAGCACGAACACCCGTAGGTCACGCACGCGGGTAGCCACAAGGGCCGTACTGTCGCCACCCCAAGCGCCGTCAAAGCCACACACGATCGACTCGCCAGGCAATAGAACATCGTCCACTGCGAGCGAATCCCAAAGCCCATGAGGCAGCCACGTAGACCCACCACGCACGAATTGCGAAAGCCGGTAGATCCGGAATGACGCCTCACTCGAACGCTGACAGGCTGCATGAAAGTCAGCCTCGTTGAGGATGTCGTACGAGGGATTGCACGCACGCCACACGGCAGGGTCGGTGTGGTCCACCGTGTCCCCAATGCGCGGCCCCCACGAGCGATAGAACAGCGTGGGATCCTGAAGTTCCCCACTGTTCTTCTGCTCCCCTTGCTGGCAGAGCAGCGCGAACGGGCCATCGGGGTCGGGGCCGGCAGTCGAGATCACCCAAAACATCGGCTGATTCCGCGCCGCCGACCCCAGGGTCAGCGCGTCGAATAGATCGGGCGACTTCGCAAAGGCGTACTCGTCAAGGGATACGGCGCTTGGATTGAGTCCTTGCTGTCGGCCTGCGTCGGCGGACACGACCCGGTAGGTCGATTCCCCGTACCGGATGACGTCACGGTGAACGAGGCAGACGGCGGACAATTTCGGGCTTGCCCGAACCATCGACTTGGCAGCGTCGAATACCATTCGGGCCTGCGGCCTGTCGTTCGCGGCGGCAATGATCTGACGCTGAGCATCGGCCTTATCGGCAACGAGGTGATAGAGCATGATCGCTGCGGCCAACGTTGACTTGCCGTTCTTGCGAGCGACACAGACAACCGCCACGCGATGCACCCGCACCCAACGGCCGGCCTCGTCCTGGCGCAAGCGGTACACGTCAATCAAGAGCTGTCGTTGCCAGGGCAGCAACTTGAACGGCCGGCCCGCGAACGAGCCTGTCAAGACACAGAACGTCTCAATCCAGTTGGCCACGCGGTAGCCCTCGGAAGGGAATGGCGCGTCTGCGGGGATGTGTCGCGCAATCACCTTGTCGAGATCAGCGATGCGGCACCCCCTAGAAGTCGGCCGGGCCGGCGCTCACTCGGCGGGCTTCCGCAGCGACGAGGCCCAAGCGCAACCGGGCTTCCGGCGTGAAGCCGATGGCAGTCTCGATCGCGCGCAACTCACGCTCTGTCGACTCGACATACCGCATGGCCGGATGAATGGCCGGCTGTCCGGTAGAGCCAACGGACATCAGTCCGTCGCTCTCGATTGTGGCCAGCAGCACGGCGCGTCGGTCGTACAGCTCTGCGTATCGCGTGATCAGGTGGCGGTCTGTCTCAGGCGAGTAGGCGCCGGCGCCCGCAGCCCACACGGCACGCCACACCTCACGCCCCGTTGCCGCCAGGTGGGCAGGCACACGCGGCGCCCGACCCTCGTGGACCACAGGCGCAGCCTCGTCGGCGGCGCTACTGGCATGGCCGGTCCGCTGTGAGGCTGCCTTAGCGCGTGTCATGGAACCCCCTAGACCTAATACGGGGCCACTCGCAGGGCCGTTCTCAGAGCCCTACAGAGCATCGTCGCAGGTCAGCGGCTTGCGGTGGCCCAAAACGAGCCGACACCCAGTGCGCGTAACCCCGCCTTGGGACGGGATCGCCAAATGTCCGAATTGGGAACTTCTGACGCGCCCTCCGCCACGGAGCGTGACAAGCAAGCAATCAGAACGGCGCGGTCTTGTGGCCGAAGTCGGTCCGCGTCTTGAGCTTGTGGCACGGCTTGCAGAGCGCCTGTACGTTGCCTGGCTCGTCCTCTCCGCCACGCGCCAGGGGCATCACATGGTCAACGTCCACCGCACTGGACAGGTAGACGAGGCCGCACCTGGCGCATGTCGCCTGGCCCGCAGCGTTGATCGCAGCGCGTAGCCTGGCCGCAGCATCGGACCCACGGGCAATGGCCTCACGGCGCTTGCGGTGGGACTGGACAGAGCGGCCGGCCTCGTAGGCATGCCAATGCTCGGAGCAGCGGCCACGATGGGTAGCCCACGCCCGACACTCCAGACAACGCGTGCGCATAGCCACCCCCTAGCCGATACCCCCTACCCCCTTTGAGGGGTCACCTACTAGTGCCTAGTAGGTGGTCATGTGGCCGCCCCGGGACTCGAACCCGGAACCTCACGCTCCTAAGGCGCGCGCCTCTACCTGATTGGGCTAGACGGCCTGGCACTCTCCGCCGTACGGCGTGGACACGTACGGCGGAGAGGTCTACCCCCGACATCGACTGTGCGACTGTCTAGCCAGGGCACATGCGGACGGATTCCAACCGTCACCACCGGCGGGCTTCACGCCCTCGCAAAGGGCGGTACTAGGCGTCCGGAGTGCGCGCACACCGCGCATGCGAGTTCGCGAGAGGGGGCAGGCTCATCCGCACTCAGCGCGTGGCCGCCCCCTCCTACATGTATTAGAGGGGGGCAGAGCCGAAATCGAGCCCTGGCGGTGTGGGTATGTCGAATGTCGTTCAGTACCCCGTTTCTGGTTTCTCTTAGACATCTCTAAGGGAATCTAGAAACGGGGTACTGAACGACATTCGACATCATCCCCGCTGTTCGCTCTGGGGATAGACAACTGTTCGGTTGATGTTGGGCAAATGAGAGAGGCCGCCACGCGCCGTCTGCGGGCACGAGAGAGGGCCAGGCACCCCGTGGGACACCTGGCCCTTCCTGGCGCCGTACAGCTCAGCTACGCGGCGGCCTTGTCGGCGGCCTGGCCCTCGTCCGCCTCGTCTTGGCCGTCCGCGTCCGGCTTGGCCCACTCGATCGTGACGCGCCGTGGCCCGGCGAATCGTGAGCCGACTGGACCCTTCGTGATGTACACGGCGTCAATGGCCAGGGCAAGCAACTCGCGCTGCAAGGTGTTGTCGGCGGCTTCGAATGCTTCCATGGGGTTGCCCTCGCGTAGGAACGTGATATCGACCTTTGTTATCCCGAGACTGTCAACGCGCTCTTGTGCCACCGTTACGGCGTCTTCGGCCTCTCGCTTGGCCGGCAGCATGTATTTGGCGCTTGGTCCACTGTAGAAGCCACTTCGGTGTGCCTCGTGAAACCGATCGAGTGCCTTTTGCGCGGCCTTGAGAGCGGCTTTGGCGTCGGCGGCCTTTTCGGTTTCGTCCGGGTGTTGTACGGCCGCCCAACGGTCGGCAACAGCAATCAGGATGGGATCATCCGCTTTCGCGTGTTTGAGGCGTGCCGCCCAGCACTCAACGACGTACTTTTCGAGCGATACGCGGCGCGCGGATGCGGGATTCGCGCAGCAAGCTCCCGACTGCTTTCGGGGACATTGGTACGACGCGCCCGTAAGCATGGCCGAGTCTTGGCAGCCTGCGCACCTTGTGCGCCCGGTCAGGAGCGACGAGACGCGCCCCGGAATTGGGGTGGCATCCAAGATTTGATTGCCGGCAAGGACACGGCGCGCACGGGCGGCAAGTTTGGCAGGAATGAAGTTGTCCCGCTCTTCCTCTGCGCCGGCCCAAATGGGTTCGTTGTCTTCGTCGCGGCTGCGCACGGGGCCTAGCCTGTCGGCACCCATGACTGTTTGCCAACCTTCGTATGCCGGGCTGTGGATTATGTAGCGGACTGTTCCACCCCGCCATTCACTTCCGCGCGCCGTAGTTACGCCGTCTGCGTTCAGTGAAAGCGCAATCTGACGCGATGAGGTCTTGCCGGTCGCCATTTCCGTGAATATCCGAAGGACGATATCCCAGGGGCTGTAGTTGGTGTCAGGCACCAACTCACGGTCTGGGATTAGTTTGCGCGTCTTGCGCTGTACGGCCAAGCCGTATGGTGCTTTCCCGACCCACCGCGCTTCTTTACGAGTCCGGGCATGTGCGGAACGGACGTTGTGGGAAAGCCTCTGGCTGAAGGCGCGTGCCTCTTCCGCACGGTCGATGATCCAGCGCCTATCGCGCTCATTCATGCTGTCGAGCTGTTCCCAATCGAAGATGATGCGCGCCTTGCCCAGGATGGGAACTACTGCTTCGGCCCCTTTGCGGCTGAACCGGTCGAGTGCGAATACCCAAAGCGCCGGCACTTCCCCAGCTAGCACCGCTTGCATTGCAGCGTCATACTTCGGCCGCTTTACGTCCATCCAAGCGGACAGGTTCTCTTTCCAAATCTTGCGGACTCGGTAGCCGTGCTCTGCGGCCCATGAACGGCCCCTGTCTTCCTGGGCACGAATGGAAAGGGTTCGGGTGCCCTCTTCCACTACCTTGCTCTTGCGCAAGAGCAAATCGACTTCGGGCCAATCGGCCTGGCACTCGGTAGGCGTGCTGGTCATGGTGTGCGCTCCTCTGATCGGTGTCAGGGGAGTTAGAGGGGTGCACGATCAACCGAGATGGACGATCCCCGGCACCAGCGACTGCGCCGGATCGTCGCGCGCACGTTCACGCCCAGGATGATCAAGAAGTTCGCGGACGACGTGGACCGCACCGCCCGCACCATCGTCGACGAGGTGGCCGAACGCGGCTCGTGCGACTTCGTCACCGACGTCGCGGCCCGACTGCCGCTGCGGGTCATCTGCGACATGATGGGCGTGCCGGAGCGGGACCACCGGTTCGTCTTCGACCGCTCCAACGTGATCCTGGGCGTCGCGGACCCGGAGTACGTCCCACAGGAGGGCGGCGGCCACATCGAGGCGCTGCTCACCGCGGGCGCCCAACTCGCCGAACTGATGAAGGACCTGGCCGAGTTCCGGCGCGGCACACCCACCGAGGACGTCACCTCGGCGCTGGTGAACGCGGAGATCGACGGGGAGAGTCTGACCGGGGACGAACTCGCCTCCTTCTTCATCCTGTTGCTCACCGCCGGCAACGAGACCACCCGCAACGCGATCTCGCACGGGTTGTGGCTGCTGACCCGGAATCCGGACCAACAACGGCTCTGGCTCAGCGACTTCGAGCGGTGCGCGCCGACCGCCGTGGAGGAGATCGTCCGGCTCGCCTCGCCCGTGGTGTGGATGCGGCGAACGGCCACCAGGGACACCGAACTCAACGGCAAACGGGTGCGCGACGGCGACAAGTTGCTGCTGTACTACTGGTCGGCGAACCGCGACGAGGCCGTGTTCGCCGACCCGGGTCGGTTCGACGTCACCCGCGACCCGAATCCGCACGTCGGCTTCGGCGCCCGCGGGCCGCACTTCTGCCTGGGCGCGCACCTGGCCCGCCGGGAGATCACGCTGCTGTTCCGGGAGTTGCTGACCCGGCTGCCGGACATCCGAGTGGTCGGCGAGCCGCTGCGGTTGCGCTCCAGCTTCATCAACGGCATCAAACACATGGACTGCGAGTTCACACCGGCTTCTCGGGCTTGACCGCCGACCCGGGCTCGGCGCCCGAGCCGGGCTCCTCGCCTGCCCCGGAGCCCGCCCCGGAGCCTGAGCCGGACTCCGCACCCGACTCCGACTCGGCGTCGGGTGCGGCATCCACCTCGGCATCCGACGCGGTCCCGGCCTCGGCCGACCCGGGCTCGGCATCCGACTTCGACGCGGCCTCCGCCTCGGACTCGCTCTCCACCCCGGGCCCGTCCCCCGACTCCGGCTCTCCCGCCGACTCGTCTTCGGAGCCGGCGGTCTCACCCGAGACCGACACCGGTGCCGAAGCCGAGCCCCGCGCCGGAGCCGGAGGCACCGACCCCGAACCCGCCGCGGCAGCCGTCGGATCGATCAACGCGTCGATCTGCTCGGCGGCCGGCAACTCGCCCTCCGGCGTCACCGCGTCCACCACCCCGGGCAACGTCGCGGCGAGCGCCGCCGCGGTCTCCTCCTTGGTCATCCCCGCCTCGCCGGCCAGCCGGACCATCTCGTCCTCGCCGAGCGCGTCGGTGATCTCCTTGCCGCTCACCGGCTGGTTGCGTCCGGTCTCCACCCAGGACTTGGCCTGGTCGCCCAGGCCGCCGGCCTGAAGGCGCTGCATCAGCGCGCCGAGGCCGCCCGAGTCGCCCTGCTTGGTCAGCATGCCCAACACGACCCGTACGAGTCCCTGGTGGCCGCTGCCGCCCCGTCCACCGAGGAGCCCGCCCAGCAGGCCGTCGAGTCCACCGGGAACGTCCATTCCGCCGCCGCTCATCCGTCCACTCCCTGCGCAGGTCGCCATATCCGGCTCTCATAGTGGGGTAAATAGGACACTACTTCGCGGTGGGCACGTCGGCGGTACACCCATCGGGGGCACGAAGGCACCCTCTCCGGCGGACCGGGGCTCCCCACCCGGCCCACCGGCGAGGCCGGGGGCGCACGTCAGCGGGTCGGGTCGAACAACACCTTGAGGCAGCCGTCCGTGCGGTCGGCGAAGGTGCGATATCCACTCGCCGCCTCGGTCAGCGGCAGCCGGTGGGTGAACACGTCCACCGGCACCAGCCGCCCGTGCCGGATCAGCGGGATCAGCGTGGGCCAGGTGGCGGCGACCGGCGCCGTACTGAAGCGCAGCGTGACGTTGCGGATGATCAGCAGCGGAACCGCGAGCGGGAACGCGAAGTTGGCGTCCACGCCGACCACCGAGACCGTGCGCGAGGTACGCACCGAGGAGATCGCGGCGGCCAGCGTCGCGTCCTGACCGACCGCCTCGATCACCGCATCCGCACCCCGCCCGCCGGTCGCCGCCATCACCTGCTCGACCAGGTCGCCCCGGGTCCCGTCGATCGGCTCCGCGCCCAGCCGCTCGGCCATCGCCAGCCGCTCGGGCACCCGGTCCGCGGCCAGGATCCGTCCCGCGCCGAGCACCTGCGCGGCCTGGAGGGCGTACAGCCCGACCGGCCCGAGCCCGATCACCAACACCGTCGCCCCCGGCGTGATGTCGGCCCGGGTCGCCGCCGTCCAGCCGGTCGGCAGCGCGTCGGTGAGCAGCACCGCGTGGTCCGCGGCGAGATCCCGCGGCACCGGCAACAACCACGCGTCGGCGGCCGGGATCGCCACCGCCTCGGCGTGTCCGCCGGGCAGACCGAGGTCACCACCGAGCACCCGCACTCCCCCGCCGACGCAGTCGATCGGGTTGCCCACCGCACAGCCCGCGCACCGTCCGCAGCCCAGCACCGGCGAGACCAGGACCCGATCGCCCACCGCGATCCGGCTCACGTCGGCGCCGGTCTCGATCACCGTGCCCACCACCTCGTGTCCCAGCCGCAGCCCGGCGGCTGGGAACTCGCCCTCGTAGAAGTGCAGGTCCGAGCCGCACACCGCGCTCGCCTCGACCCGCACGACGGCCCCGTCCGGACCGGTGAGCACCGGATCCGGGACCGTCTCCACACTCACGTCCCGGGTTCCGTTGATGACGACGGCGCGCATGTCCACTCCCTGACTGGTTCGCCCACCCGACGCCGGGAAGCACCGGCGCGGTTTGCCGGCGACACGGCCACCGGCGTCGGTAACACTGTTACAGAAGCCGTCGGAAGCCAACCCCCGAGCGGCCTTGATGGGCCCGGCGTGACGTTCGTCCCACGCCCGGCCGACGTCCGCGCACGCGTCGGTAACGTGATCTCCATGTCGCTGTCGCAAGCCCTGCGCGGGCACGCCCGGGGCGCCGTGTCGCGCGCCGCGCACCGAGGCTGGCGCGCGCTGCAACGCGCGGCCTCGATCACCGCGGAGCAGCCCGGCCCGTACCGCTTCCGACGGTTGGGCGCGCGCAGCAAGCTCGCCTTCCCGGTCGGCTCGGTGTTCGGCGAGCAGTGGATCACGGTGGGCGCGGGCTGCATCATCGGCGAGCACGTCACGCTGTCCGCCGGGCTGGCCCCGGGGCACGACCTGGGCACGGCGGCGGTGGTGACCATCGGCGACCGGTGCACGATCGGTCGCGGCAGCCACATCGTCGGACACCGCTCGATCACCATCGCCGACGATGTGTGGACCGGGCCGTACATCTACATCACCGACCAGAACCACAGCTACGCCGACCCGGATCGGCCGATCGGCACCCAGTGGCCGATCAACGACACCGTGGAGATCGGCCCGGGAAGCTGGATCGGCGCGGGCGCGATCATCCTGCCCGGCGCCAAGCTCGGCCGGAACGTGGTGGTCGCCGCGGGCTCCGTGGTCCGCGGCACCGTCCCCGACCACAGTGTGGTCGCGGGCGTACCCGCGAAGGTGGTCCGCCGGCGCACCGAGTCCGGCTGGGACCCGCCGCTGCGACACACTCCCACGCCGCTCCCGGACGGGATCACCCACGACGAACTGGTGGCCCTGCTCACCGAGTACGACGCCTCCGGCGGCCAGTAGCCCCCGGGTTCCACGTGAAACCCCGGGCCGGCGCCCGATCGGCGCCGGCCGTACGGGGGTGGGGTCGCCCGGAGCCGACCCCACCCACCGGGATCAGCGCGACCTCACGCCTTCAGGCCGGACAGGCGCAGTTGCACGCCGACCGCGTCCAACACGCGCGTCTGCTGTCCCCACTGCCAGCCCGGCACCGTCCAGTCCGCGTCCAGCATCGAGATCGACACCGACCCCCTGCCGAGCGCGGTGGTGTCCGCGTTGCGCACCGGCTCGGTCGCGCCGGGCGCCAGGCCCAGGTTCAGCTTGTAGCACGTGTCGCAGGACGGGTCCTTGACGTAGCTCACGGACAACGCGTCGGCCTCGCCCACGTTCGTCATCTCCACCCGGCCGGTCGGCTTCGCCGGATAGTTCACGTTGAGCGTGGTGTGCGCGGGCAGCACCGGCCCGTTCCGCTTGGTCGTGGCCGCGAGCCGGTCCACCAGCCGGGTCGCGAACGTGATCGCCTGCGCCATCTGCGGGAACGGGTTGCGCGGATCGGCGGTGCTGTACTCGGCGCTGAACGCCACCGCCGGGATGCCCTTCTCCGCGGCCGTGATCGAGGCGCCGACGGTGCCCGAGTGGTTGGTGGTCACGCCGATGTTCTGGCCCGGGTTGACGCCGGTGACCACCAGGTCGGGCTTGCGGTCCCGGTACACGTTCGCCAGCGCGAAGGAGATCGCGTCGGCGGGGGTGCCCTCGACCGACCAGATGCCGGGCTCGACCTCACCCGCCTTGACGATCGAACCGGGCGTCGCGTTGATGCCGGTGCCCTTGCCGGACTGGTCGGTGGCGGGCGCGACGATCACCGCGTCGTGCCCGGCCGCCTTGAGCGCCCGCTGGAGGGCGCGGATGAACGGGCCCTGATGTCCGTCGTCGTTGCCCATCAGGATGCTGAGCTTGCGCGGCGCCTGGGTGCCTCGCGCGTCGTCGCTCGCCGCAGCGACGGGCGCGCTCGCCGCGAGCAGTGCGGCGGCGGTGGCGCCGGCCGCGAGGGTGAACACGTGTTTCCTGCCGAACATGGCCATTCTCGTCCTCCGTAGGCAAGAAGGTCCGCACGCCGAGGAGCGTCGAACCACGCGGGTTCGACACCTCGGGTCTCGTGCGTGAAGCGGAACCGACCGCGCGGAACCCGTTATCGACCCAACCGGGCGGCGGGTGAAATTCGGGTCGAACAACGTGTACGGAGGGGTGAATCGGACGGAATGCACCCTGCGATTCGACACGTGTCAGCCGGCGGATAGCGAAAATAGGGTCATCGGTCGGACATTGCAATGGGCGGAGCCGGGTGGTTTCGTCCGGATGCG
The DNA here is from genome assembly GCF_055558835.1 of Embleya sp. NPDC025285. NCBI lineage: Bacteria > Bacillati > Actinomycetota > Actinomycetes > Kitasatosporales > Streptomycetaceae > Embleya > Embleya sp. NPDC025285. The sequence goes on along the minus strand of NZ_JBVHLU010000049.1, from coordinate 15,568 downwards.
CGATCCGGGACACGCCCCGGCCCCGTTTGCCCGCCCCGCCGCCCGGGTCTGGCCAAGGCCCTTGCACCGAACGTAATCTGACGAAGCATCAGCCAAGCCGTCCGGCTCGGCCGGGTCGAGTGGGCGGAGCTCCGGATGATCCTGGACGGCAAAACGGTGATCGTCTCGGGCGTGGGGCCGGGACTGGGCCGCCGGGTGGCCCTGGCCGCCGCGCGGGACGGCGCCAACGTGGTGCTCGGCTCGCGCACCGAGGCCAACCTGGTCAAGACCGCCGAGGAGGTCGACCCCACCGGCGAGCGGGTCGCGTGGGCGGTGACCGACATCACCGAGCACGAGACCTGTCACGCGCTGGTCGAGCTCGCGGTGCGGCGGTTCGGCGCGGTGGACGGATTGGTCAACTGCGCCGCCCTGGACACCGTGTTCGGCGGTCTGGAGGCGACCGACTTCGCCGAGTTGCGCCACGTGGTCGAGGTCAACCTGGTCGGCAGCCTGGCGATGACCAAGGCCGCGCTGCCCGCGCTCAAGGCCGCCGGCGGCGCGGTGGTCTTCATCGCCACCCAGTCCCAACTGGTCCCACCACCGCAGGCCCCGCAGATGGCGTACGCCGCGTCCAAGGGCGGGCTCACCTCGGCCACGTACGCTCTCGCCCACGAACTCGGTCCGTACCGGATCCGGGTCAACTCGGTGGCCCCGGGCTGGATGTGGGGACCGCCGGTGGAGAACTTCGTGAACTACCGGGCGCAGGCGTCGGGTGTCCCGGCCGCCGACGTCCTCGCCGGCCTGGTGGCGCCGATGGCCCTGCCCGAAATGGCCACCGACGCCGACGTGGCCGAGGCCGTCGTCTTCTTCCTGTCGGACCGCGCCAAGGCCATCACCGGCCAGATGCTTCTGGTCAATGCGGGCCATGTGGTCCGGTAGCCGCCCCACGCGTGCCACGTGTGGAATTCAACATCATTTCGGTCAAAACGTGCTCAAGCACCACACGTGACACGCCATCTCGTCCCGGGTGTCATCCGAAAAGATCACCGCACGGATAACCACCCCACATCGGGGGCAGGAGATCCGCCATGTTGGGGCTGCCGAACACCATCCACGCGCTTCTCTTCGACCTCGACGGGGTCTTGACCCAGACCGCCAAGGTGCACGGCGTCGCCTGGAAGGAGATGTTCGACCACTTCCTGCGCGAACGCGAAGGCGCCGGCTTCACCCCGTTCGACCCCAGACGGGACTACGACACGTTCGTGGACGGCAAGCCGCGGCTGGACGGCACCCGTTCCTTCCTGGAGTCGCGCGGCATCGAACTGCCCGAGGGCGACGAGGGCGATCCGCCCGGGTCGTTCACCCTGCACGGGCTGAGCAACGCCAAGAACGATCTGGTGCTGCGGCTGATCCACGACCGGGGCGTCGAGGTCTACCCCGGCTCGGTGCGCTACGTGCACGCCGCGCGCGCGGCGGGACTCCCGTGCGCCGTGGTGTCCTCCAGCGCGAACTGTGAGGACGTGCTGCGTGCGGCCGACATCCACGACCTGTTCGACGCGATCGTGGACGGCGTGGTGGCCAAACGCGACCACCTGAAGGGCAAGCCCGCGCCGGACACCTTCCTGGCAGGCGCCCGGGCCCTGGGCGCGGACCCGGCGCACGCGGCCGTGTTCGAGGACGCGTTGGCCGGCGTCGCGGCCGGTCGGGCGGGCGACTTCGGCCACGTGATCGGCGTGGACCGGGTCGGTCAGGCCGAGGAACTGCGCAGGCACGGCGCGGACGTGGTCGTATCGGATCTCGACGAACTGCTCGACGGCGCGACCGGCGACCCGTCGAGCACGCGGACCACGGCGGAAGGCACGGCATGACGACCGGACACCCCTACACGATCGAGCCGTGGGGGATCACCGAACAGACCCTCGACCTGGACCACCTGCCCCAGTCCGAGTCGGTGTTCGCCCTCTCCAACGGCCACATCGGGCTGCGCGCCAACCTCGACGAGGGCGAGCCGCACGGCCTGCCCGGCACCTACCTCAACGGTGTCTTCGAACTGCGCCCACTGCCCTACGCGGAGGCCGGGTACGGCTACCCCGAATCCGGCCAGAGCGTCATCAACATCACCAACGGCAAGATCATCCGACTCCTGGTCGACGACGAGCCGTTCGACCTGCGCTACGGCCAGACCCAGGACCACGAGCGCTCGATCGACTTCCGCGAAGGCGTCCTGCACCGCCGCGCGTTGTGGACCTCGCCGGCCGGCCGCACCGTCCGGGTCACCTCCAAGCGGCTGGTCTCGCTCACCCAGCGCTCGATCGCCGCGATCGAGTACGAGATCGAGCCGATAGACGGCCCGGCCCGGATCGTGCTCCAGTCGGAGCTGGTCACCAACGAGGAACTGCCGCTGCCCAACGCCGATCCGCGCGCGGCCGCCGTGCTGGAGGCACCGCTGCGCCCCGAGGAGCACACGCACAACGGCAGCAAGGCGATCCTGGTACACCGCACCGAACACAGCGGCCTGCGGGTCGCGGTCGGCATGGACCACGAGATCGACGGTCCCGAGAGCATGTACGTGGAGACCGAGAGCTCCGCCGACCTGGCCCGGTTCAGCGTGACCACGGTGCTCGACCGCGGACAGAAGCTGCGGATCGTCAAGTACATCGCGTACGGCTGGTCCTCCACCCGCTCGCTGCCCGCGCTGCGCGACCAGGTCGCCGCCGCGCTGACCGCCGCGCGATACACCGGGTGGCACGGTCTGGTCGACGAGCAGCGCGGCTGGCTCAAGCGATTCTGGGACAACTCGGACATCGAGGTCGAGGGCGACGTCGAGCTGCAACAGGCCGTGCGGTTCGCGATGTTCCACGTGCTCCAGGCCGGCGCCCGGGCCGAGGAGCGGGCGATCCCGGCGAAGGGACTGACCGGGCCCGGGTACGACGGGCACTGCTTCTGGGACACCGAGGTGTTCGTCCTGCCGGTGCTCACCTACGGGCTGCCGCACGCGGTCGCCCAGGCGCTGCGCTGGCGGCACTCGACGCTGCCGCTGGCCCGCGAGCGCGCGGCGCAACTGGGGCTCAAGGGCGCGCTGTTCCCGTGGCGGACCATCCGCGGCGAGGAATGCTCCGGCTACTGGCCCGCGGGCACCGCCGCGTTCCACATCGGCGCGGACATCGCGGTCGCCGTCGCGCGCTACGTGCGCGCCACCGGAGACCGGGATTTCGAGCGCGACTTCGGCCTGGAGATCCTGGTCGAGACGGCGCGCATGTGGCGCTCGCTCGGCCACCACGACGCGGCCGGCCTGTTCCGGATCAACGGGGTGACCGGCCCGGACGAGTACAGCGCGCTCGCCGACAACAACGTGTTCACGAACCTGATGGCGCAGTCCAACCTGCTCGCCGCGGCCGACGCGGTCGCGCGCCACCCGCACGAGGCCCGCGCGCTGGGGGTGAACACCGAGGAGACCGCGAGCTGGCGCGACGCGGCGCACGCGATGTACATCCCCTACGACGAGGACCTGGGTGTGCACCCGCAGGCCGACGGGTTCACCAAGCACCGGATCTGGGACTTCGAGAACACCCCGCCCGACCACTATCCGCTGATGCTGCACTACCCGTACTTCGACATCTACCGCAAGCAGGTGGTCAAGCAGGCCGACCTGGTGCTGGCGATGCAGGTGCGCGGCGACGCGTTCACCGACGAGCAGAAGCGCCGCAACTTCGACTACTACGAGGCGCTGACCGTGCGCGACTCGTCCCTGTCGGCCTGCACCCAGGCGGTCATGGCGGCCGAGGTCGGCCATCTCGAACTGGCTCTGGACTACACCGCCGAAGCCGCCCTGATGGACCTGCACGACCTGGCCAAGAACACCAAGGACGGCCTGCACATGGCTTCCCTGGCGGGCACCTGCACGGCGCTGGTCGCGGGCTTCGGCGGGCTGCGCGACCACGGCGAGTGCATGTCCTTCAAGCCGCGCCTTCCGGTCGGCCTGACCGGCCTGGCCTTCTCCCTGTCGGTGCGCGGCGCCCGGCTGCGGGTGGAGACCACCCACGATCACACCACGTACACGCTGCGCGAGGGCGACGAACTGGCGATACTGCACCACGGCGAGAAGCACCTGCTGGTCCCGGGCAAGCCGATAACGCTCGACATCCCCCAGCTCGCCCGCGACGTGCCGCCCGGCCAGCCCATGGGCCGCGTCCCGGTGCACCGCCAGACCGCCCCCGACACCCACCCCACGGGCCCCAGCCCGAGCTGACCGATCCCCCGGCACACGCCGGGCCGGCCCCGACGCCGGCCCGGCGTCCGTCGTTCCCGGCTTGGCCGGCGCCGAACACCCCTGGCCTTGACGTCCACGTCAAGGTCTACCGTTTCGGACATGCGCATCGGAGAACTGGCGGAGCGCGCGGGGACCAGCACCCGAACCCTGCGCTACTACGAGCAACGCAGCCTGCTGTCGGCTCGGCGCAACAGCAGCGGGTACCGCGACTACGACGAGGACGACGCCCGACTGGTGCGCGAGATCCGCGCGCTCCTGCGCATCGGCTTCGACCTGGAGGAGACCCGTCCGTTCGTCGAGTGCCTGCGCGCCGGGCACGACGCGGGCGACGAGTGCCCCGCGTCGGTGGCGGTCTACCGCCGCAAACTCGCCGAACTCGACGCGTGCATCGACCGCATGCGGGGCATCCGGGCCCATCTGGCCGCCCAACTCGACCAGACCGAGCGCGCGCACGGCGCGATGGACGACGCCACGAACCCGTATGCCGCGAGCCGGTATGCCGACCGGGCACCGACGCCGGCCGCCTCGGCCGCCGCCGGCCTGCCCGACCCGCCGGAGCCCCGCTGCGCGCTGACCGCCGGCCCGCTCACCAAGGAGTCCTGATGACCACGAACGTGCACGACGCCACCGACGCCGACTTCGACACCGCCGTACTGGGCGCCGACCGCCCGACCCTGGTCGAGTTCACCGCCGACTGGTGCGGCCCGTGCCGGCAGATGGCCCCGGTGCTGGAGGAGATCGCGATCGAGGAACCGGGCCTGGCCGTGGCCAAGCTCGACGTCGACCGCAACCCGGGCACCGCGGCCCGCTACGGAGTGTTGTCCATGCCGACCTTCATGGTCTTCAGCGGCGGCGAACCGGTGCGGCAGTTCGTCGGCGCCCGGCCCAAGCGCCGGATCCTGGCCGAACTCGCCGACGTGCTCGGGCAGAACCCCGCCGCCGCTCGATAGATTCCGGGGATGGCCATCCCCCGCCGGATCACCTTCACCACCGACTACGGGCTCGCCGACGGCTTCGTGGCCGCCTGCCACGGCGTGATCGCCGGCATCGCGCCGGACGTACCCGTCGTGGACGTGAGCCACCTGGTGCCGCCCGGCGACGTGCGGCGCGGCGCGCTCGTGCTGGCGCAGACCCTGCCGTGGTTCCCGGCGGGCACCGTGCACATCGCGGTGGTCGACCCCGGCGTGGGCACCGCCCGCCGGGCGATCGTGCTGCGCGCCGGCGGGCACCTGCTGGTGGGACCGGACAACGGCCTGCTCCTGTGGGCCGCGCGCGAGCTGGGCGGTGTGCGGGAGATCCGCGAGATCGCCGATCCCGCGCTCACCCTGGCGAAGGTCTCCCGCACCTTCCACGGTCGCGATGTGTTCGCGCCGGTGGCCGCCCACCTCGCGCTGGGCACGCCGGTCGCCGAGGTGGGCCCGGTCGTGACCGACCCGGTCCGGCTGCCCGAGCCGATGCCCGGCGAGGTGCTCGCGGTGGACCACTTCGGCAATGTGCAACTCGCGTACGCGGTCTCCGACTTCGCCGGCGCCGACGCGCTGCGGATCGAGGTGGGCGGGCACACGTACCGGGTCCCGTTGCGGAGCACTTTCGGCGATGTGCCCTCGGGGGAACTCGTCGGCTACCAGGACTCCGCCGAACTGCTGGCGATCTCGGTCAACGGCGGCGACGCGGCCCGGCTGCTGGGCCTGCGGGCCGGCGACCGGGTCGGCGTTTCGCCCGCTACTTGAGGTTCGGCTGCTGGTTCTCGAACCAGACCTGGTCCAGCGCCGCCTTGCAACTGTCCGCGGGCGCGCACGCGAGGGAGACGTCGTTCGAGCCCTCGTTGAGCTGCACCATGTTCCAGGTGCCGGTGACGCTGGTCGACGTGCCGTAGTTCTTGAGCTTCACCTTGTTCGTGGTGTCCTTGCCGTTCACCAGGATCGACAGATTCTGTTCCTTGGAGCCCGCGTTGAGGAACTTCACGGCCAGGTAGTACGTGCCCTTCTTGGGCACCTCCACCTTCCAGGTGATGCTCGACCCCGAGGCCGACATGTCCAGCATGCCCTTGCCCGAGGAGTTGGCCACGCCGGGAACCTGGACCGCGCCACCGCCGGGCGAAGCCTCCTCCGCCTCCAGCACGGCGAACTTGCCGCCGGGTGCCGTCGACGGCGCGCTGGAGGGCGACGCGGTCTGCGACGGGGCCGCACTGCTCTGGCCGCCGCTGGGCGTGGTCGGCGACTTCGCCTTGTCGTCCTTGTCGTCGCCGCGGGTCATCAGCACGGCCGCGACCACCGCGACCACGAGCACGATCGCCACCGCCGCGCCGATCACCGCGCCGCGTCCGCCGCCCCCACTGCCGCCGCGCGGCGGCGGGGACTGCGGCGGGGGCTGCGCGCCGCCGTGTTCGTGCTGCGCCGGGATCGCCGCCTGGGGCTGCGTGTGTGCGGGCGGCGGGTAGCTCATCTGCCCGACCTGCACGTATTGCGGCATCATCCGATTGGCGGAAGAACCGTACGCACCGGTTGTCCCTGTCCCCTCGGCTGCTTCCTCACCCGGCGCCGGCCGATAGAGGTACCCGTACGGGTCTTCAGGTTCACCGTTGGTACCCGCCGTCATCGGGTAGTCCTCCCTACGTTCGCCAGGCCAAGCTTTGTCAATACCAGGCATCACACTAACGGGCGATGGGCGGGACAAGTGGCGTTGTCCGAGTGACGGGACTGTCACGAAAAGGCCCTACTGATGCGTATGGCGACCGGTCGCAGACCCGTTTCCGGTCCGTTCACGCCCGTGTCACCCGACCCGAGCCACCCATCGATTCGGTGACCGAATTCACCCGTGACGCCCAATACGTCCACCGCCATGGCGGTGGCCCGCGCCAGGGCCGGACCGCCGACCGCCGCCCACCCGAGCCGAGCCGGCCCGCACGGTGCCCGCGGCGACCCTGGGCCTAGCCCGCCCGGCGCTGGGCCCGGTCGCGACGGCGCTTGTTCGCGTACATGTGCTCGTCCGCGATCCGCAGCAGATCCTCGGGCTCGGCGGCCTCCTCCGCCCAGCCGATCCCGAAGCTCGCACCCTCCAGCGGCACCGCCAGGCCCTCGGCCGGGATCGGCACGGACAGCGCGCGACGCAGCCGCACCGCCATCTCCTCGGCCTCCTCGCGCCCGATTCCGTCCGCGAGAACCACGAACTCGTCGCCGCCGAGCCGGGCCACCGTGTCGCCCTCGCGCACGGCGGCGGTGAGCCGCTCGGCGACCGCCTTGAGCACCACGTCGCCGATGTGGTGGCCGAAATTGTCGTTGATGTGCTTGAACCCGTCCAGGTCGCAGAACAGCAGCGCGACGCCCCGGCGCTCGGCGGCGGGCGGTTCGTCCACGACCACCACCGCGCCCTCCGGAACGCTCAGGATCGCGCCGGCGGGCACCGCCCACTCGTCCGCGTACGGCTCGCGCACCTCGCCGACCGAGCCGACCGCCGCGACCGCCTCGTCCGGGTCGGCGGCGGGCATCCCGGGGTCGAGGCCGAACCGCGCGGCCAGCCTGGCGCGCAACTCGCGCCCGTTCGGCAGCCCGGTGAGCGGGTCGTGGCTGGCCTCGTGCACGAGCGCCTGTTCGCGCTGCTTGCGGTCCTCGATGTCCTCCACGTGGGTCAACCCGAACCGCAGGTCGCCGAGTCCGTCCGCGACCTGCGAGGTCCGCAACGAGACCCAGCGGTACGTACCGTCGCTGCGTGCCAGACGCAGCTCGGTACAACCCGCCACCGGGACCGTGCCCCCCAGGTGTCCGCCGAGCAGCGGGCGGTCCTCCGGATGCGCCAGGGCGCCGAGCCCGAGCCGCTTGAGCACCGGCGCCGGGTAGCCCAGCATCCGACACAACGCGTCGTTGGCGCGCAGCAGTTGGCCCTGCTCGTGCCCGCGCACCCCGGTCATCACCATGCCGCTGGGCGCGTACTCGAAGGCCTGCCGAAAGCTCTCCTCACTGGCCCGCAGCGCCAACTGCTCGCGCTCCAGTCGGGCCACCGCGCGCTGCATGTCGCTGCGCAGCCGCGCGTTGTCCACCGCGATCGCCGCCTGCGCGGCGAACATGCCGAGCACCTCGCGCCGCCACGGCGCGGGCCGCAGGCCGTCCACCGGCAGGTCCACCGACAACACGCCGACCAGGTCGCCCTCGGGCGTGTGCAGCGGCGCGAGCAACGCGTCTCGCGGATGCCAGGCCTCGGGGTGATCGCCGATCGGCAGGTCGGGTATCCAACTCGGGACGTCCCCCACGTCGGCCAGCCCCGAGCGGTGCCCGAGGAAGCGCAGCGGACCCCACGGCTCGGCGGCGGCCAGAATGCGATCCCAACCCTCGCGCGAGCCGATCTGGCCGGCCATCGCCTTGCGCAATTCGTCGTTGCCGGCCACCGCCGCGACCTCCAGGTCGCCGTCGGCGCGGACGAGATTGACCGCAGCGACCCCGAACCCGAGGCCCGAAACCACTCCGTCGACGACGGCTTGGAGGGTGTCCTTGAGGTCGCGCGTGGCGTTCAGGTCGGCGACGACGCGGTTCAAAAGGCGCAAAGTCGCCAACCGGACGTGGGTCTCCGTCTCGGCTGTCATGGGTCTCCCCCAGGGGTCGACGCCGGTGTCTTCTGAACAGATATCGTCCGTTTACCAGAGAAACTGAATCACAGCGGGCTTCGCATTGGCGACGTTCCGTCATCGATCCGACTGTCACTGTGAGCCACCTCACGCTTCATACCGTATCGAGTCGGACCGCCGAGCCGCCCCGGAATCGCGTCCTCCGCCGGCATCCACCGCGCATCGTACGAGGCGGGAGCCCATTTTCGGGAACCAACCCAGGGTTCGCCACGTCGACCTGACGACCAATCAGATTCCGTACGGGCCGTTCGCTATGCGTCAGCGAGCTGAGGCACAGTCGATCCGGAGCATGATCGCCAACCTCTCTTCCCAGCGGACGACGGAATCCCTACCGTACGTCCGTCAGGTCTTCGTACGATCTTGCGCGCGCGTCGCGGAGGCCGATACGGCGAACACATCGCGCGTCGAGCGACAGGGGTTGGGCCCATGACCGGTCTGGTCGTCGGGGAGGTCTTCGCCAACGCGGCCCGTGCCGCCGCGGACCGGGTCGCGATCGTGCTCGGCGAACGCTCGCTGAGCTTCGCCGAAGTCGACGCGGCGGCGGAACTCGGACTGCGCCGCCTGCTCGCGCTCGGCGTCGAGGCCGGCGACCGGGTCGGCTGCGGGCCGGTATCGACCGGACCGGGCATCGCGGCCGTACCGCTGTTCGCGGCGCTCGCCCGACTGGGCGCGGTGCTCGTACCCGCCGACCCCGCCCACCCGGACGCGTACGCGCCCGCCCTGGTCCTGGACTCGGCCGCGATGGCCGACGCGCTGATCGCCGACCTCGACGACGAGGACCCCGAGGACCTCCCGGAGCCGTCGGACATCGAGCCCGCCGAGACCGACCCGTGCCTGATCGCGCCGGCCGGACGCCGCGGCGCGCTGCTGTCGCACCGCGTCCTGGTGCTGCGCTCGCACCCGGGCGCGCTCGCCGAGTCGCGCGGGGCGCACGTGCTCGCGGCCGACCTCGACGACGCCCGGACCTGGACACTCGCACTCGCCCAGTGGCACGCCCGGGACACCCTGGTCCTGGTGCCCGGCGGCGATCCGACCGCGCTGCGCGCCGCGGTGCGTGAACACGCCGCGACCCGGCTCACCGCCGCGCCCGCCGTGTGGCGCGCGCTGGCCGAGACTGCGCCCGAGCGGCCCGCCGACGATGAGGCCCTGGCCACACTGCGGTTCGCCGACACCGAACCCACCGAGACCGCCGTGTTCGCGGAGATCGCCCGGATCGCGCCGAACGCGACCGTACGGGTGGTGCTCGACACGCCGGAGACCGGCCCGCTCACCGCGCTGTCCGGCCCGGACCTGTTCGCCCACCCGGGCGCCTGCGGGATCCCCGGCCCGCTGCAGTACGTCGCGCTCGACCCGGACGGCGAGATGTGCGTACGCGGCCCGCTGCTGTTCGACGGGTACGCCGACGACCCGGCGGCCACGGCCGAGATGCTCGCCGACGGCTGGTACCGCACCGGCGACCTGGCCGTGCTCGACGAGGCCGACGGCGTGCTGACGGTGACCGGCCGCGCCGCCGAGTTGATCCGGATCGACGGCAAGGCGGTGGGCCCGGGCGAGGTGGAACGAGTCCTGAAGGACCACCCGGACGTCCGCGACATCGCGGTCATCGGCCTGCCGCACCCCACCGACGGCCGACTGCTGGGTGCCGTGGTGGTCGCCGAGGATCCCGCCCGGGTGCCGGGGCCCGCCACGCTGCGTGACGCCTGCGCCAAGGCCGGCCTGGCAGCGCACAAACATCCCGTCCGGTTCTTCCACGCCGACGAACTCCCGTCCGGACCCACCCGGCGCGAGGACCTGACCCGGGAGATCACCGCCAACCGGTGACCGGGGCGAGCCGTTGGGTCAAGCCGGGCCGGGCCGGATCGGACCGAGCCGTGTGGGGCCGACGCCGATACGACCGGGCGATCCGGGCAGGGGTCCGGGCCCGGGGCTCCAACCAAGGCGGCCCGTGCGCGTGCCGTCCGGCCGACGGGACCGAACGAGTCCGCCGACCCGCCCGCCCGGCGAGGCCGATCCCGGGTCGGGCGCTCGGCCCGCATACCCTGGAGCCGTGTCCGTGCCACCCCCGCAGCCCGTCGACGAAGCCGCCTTCAAGACCGCGATGTCCCGTTTCGCCTCCGGCGTGGTGCTGATCACCGCCGTCGAGGGCGACCCCGGCGACGGGGGTCCCGTGGACGACGTGGGGATGACCGCGACCGCGTTCGTGTCGGTGTCCCTGGACCCGCCGCTGGTGCTGATCAGCCTGCGCCGCGAGGCGCGCATGCGCGACGTGTTGGACGAACAGCCGTTGTGGGCGGTGTCGCTGCTGTCCCGAAGCCAAAGCCGGATCGCCGCCCGCTTCGCGATCCCGGGCCGGATCAGCGACCGGCTGATCTTCGCCGACATCCCGCACGATCGCGGCCCGGCCTCCGGCGCCGCGCTGGTCGGCGGCGCACTGGCCACCCTGGAATGCCGCACCCACCAGGTGGTCGAGGCGGGCGACCACATCCTGTACGTCGGCGAGGTGCTGACCACGGGACTGCCCGACCCGGAGGGCCCGCCGCTGCTGCACTTCCGCGGCGGGTACCGGAGCCTGGGTTGAGCCCCGGGCCGATCCGGGTGGTTACGGGCGCGGCCCCGGCCGCATCAGCCCGTCCGCCGTCACCGAGGCCACCAGACGTCCCGTTCGGGTGAACACCCGGATCCGCCCGTGCATGCGCCCGTCGCCCGCGTACTCGCTCGCGCACCGCAGCAGCAGCCACTCGTGCGCGGAGAAGCCCTCGTGGAAGGTGATGTTCTGGGCCAGCGCGACCGACATCGCCCGCCCGCCCCGCCGCTCGATCTCGGCCTGCGGATACGGCCGCAGCGCCACCGGGCCCAAAAAGCCCTCGGTCGACCAGGCCAGAATCGCCCGGGCCATCGTCGCGGTGTCCGCGACCCCGGTACACCGCGTCCACAGGTCCAGACCCGGCGGCCCGGCCAGGTCCGGGTGCAACGCGGCCGGCCCGCCCACCGTGCGCACCTCCCACGGCAACATCGACACCGGCAGCTCGGAGCAGTCCTCGGGCCCCACCACCTCGGCCGGCAACGGGTCCGCGTGTCGCACCAGTTCGGGCCCGACCACACCGAGCGTCACGAACGCCCGGTAGTGCTCGTGCCCGCCCTGCCGAAAGCCCACCTGGAGCATCGCCGCCGACCGGCCCTGATGCAGCCGCTCGACTCGCACCTCCACCGGCTCGGCCGGATCCCCCGCACGCGGGAACACTCCCTGGAGCGTCTGCACCGCCATGTGCGGAACCACCCGCTCGGCCGCCACCACGGTCTGCGCCAACACCTGCGCGCCGAGCGTGCGCGGTATCCGGGTCACGATGTTGCGCGCACGAAAGCCGACCACCGCGCCGGGCCCGCCCGAGTCCGCGGGGCCCACCGGCGTCAGGTCCAGCGCGTCCACCAGGTCGGCCGTCGCGATACTCGGCCACATCGACACTCCACCAGCCATGCGCGCATGATCGCAGCCTGCCGAACACGCACGACGCGGGGGCGGAGCCGATCGACTCCGCCCCCGCGGTGGGCCTCTCCCATCGTCGCCCGTGCGCCGGAATCGGCTGCGCGGGGGAAGCGGCCGTGCGACGGAATCAGCGCCTGGCACCCTTTCCGGTGAACTTCACCACCAGCGAGACCAGGAACACGGCGACCACGACGCTGATGATCCAGCGGATCCAGTCGATCCCCCTGGTGTCCTCGACACCCAGAGCCGCGGCGATGCCGTAGCCGATCAACGTGCCCACGATGCCGACCGCCATCGTGGCCAGGAAGCCGATCTTCTGGTCGCCGGGAAGGAAGAGTCGCCCCAACGCGCCGATGATGATGCCCGCGATGATCAGGGAAACGATCGTCATGGTTCCTCCAGCGGACCATCCGACAGCCGTACAAAGTACCGCCGACCCGGACGTTTCCGGGCAGGTGTCTCCTGTTCCCCACGATCACCGCGCGTTAACGCGAACACTCCCGTGCCACAAAGCCCTAAGGTGGTTGCGCCCGCCGGGTGGCCACGGTGCAAAATGGTCCGGTACACGCCCCGATAGCTCAGTTGGCCAGAGCACGCGCCTTGTAAGCGCGGGGTCGTCGGTTCGAACCCGACTCGGGGCTCGATGGGGCCGCAGGCTGCGGGGACGCGGCCGGCGGCCCTTTTTCGCGCCGCTATCCGCTTTTCGCGCCGCTATCCGCCCGGCCGAAGACGGCGGTCCGGAGCCGGTCCGGTCGAGCCGCGGACCACCAGTTCCGGCCGATAGATCAACTCGGTGCGCGGCGCCCGACCCCCGCCGATCTCGTCCAGCAGCGCGCGCACCGCCGCCGCGCCCATCGCCTGCACCGCTTGGCGCACCGTGGTCAGCGGCGGATCCGTGAACGCCACCAGCGGCGAGTCGTCGTAACCCACCACCGAGACGTCCTGCGGCACCCGCAACCCGCGCTCGCGCGCCGCGCGTACCGCGCCGAGCGCCATCAGGTCGCTGCCGCACACGATCGCCGTCGCACCCCGATCGAACAGCGCGCCCGCCGCCGCCTGGCCGCCCTCGACCGAGAACAGCGAGCGTTCGATCCAGCCGTCCGCGTCCTCGACGCCGAACCGCTCGGCGAGCCCGCGCCGGAAGCCGGCGATCTTGCGCGCGGTCGGCACGTAGCGCTCCGGCCCGACCGCGAGCCCGATCGCGGTGTGCCGCAGCGAGGCGAGGTGCCCTATCGCCAGTTCCACCGCGACCGCCTCGTCGCTGGAGATGAACGGCGCGTCCACCCCCGGTGCGAAGCCGTTCACGAACACCATCGGCAGACCGCGCTCGACCAGGCGCAGGTAGCGGGACAGGTCCGCGCCCGAGTCCGAGTGCAGGCTGGAGACGAACACGATCCCGGATACCCCGCGTTCCAGGAGCAGTTCGGTGTAGTCGTCCTCGGTGACGCCGCCCGGGGTCTGGGTACACAACACCGGCGTGTAGCCGTGGTGCGCCAGCGCCCGCTCGATGACCTGCGCGAACGCCGGGAAGATCGGGTTGTCCAACTCCGGGAGCAGCAGCCCCACCAGGCCCGCGCTGCGCCGCCGGAGGCGGGCGGGACGTTCGTAGCCGAGCACGTCGAGAGCGGTCAGGACGGCCCGCCGAGTGTCGTCCGCGACCCCGGGTTTGCTGTTCAGGACCCGACTCACGGTCGCCTCGCTGACCCCTGCCTGCGTTGCGATGTCCGCCAGTCGAGCCTTCATGCCCGCAGCCTAGTGACAGTTTCAGCAGGATTTCGCAGGGCCTTGCGGCCCGCGCAAAACATTTCGGACGATCGGGACTGCTGACAGATGCCGTGCGCCCCGGTACGGTGATCGCTAGTCCATTGTGAATGGACTAGACCACTTGCCCGGGGCGGCCCAGGCAGCCCAGCACCGGGTACCTCACCCTCCACTCGGATCGTCCGGCACGTTCCTGCCGGTGGAAGGACACATCACCATGGCCACGGTCAGCTACAAGCAGGCGACCTGTACCTACAAGGGCGCCGAGCGCCCGTCCGTGAACGCGCTGGACCTGGAGATCGCCGACGGCGAGTTCCTGGTCCTGGTCGGCCCCTCCGGTTGCGGCAAGTCCACCTCCCTGCGCATGCTCGCGGGTCTCGAGGAGGTCACCGGCGGCTCGATCCACATCGGCGACCGCGAGGTCACCAACCTGGAGCCCAAGGACCGCGACATCGCGATGGTGTTCCAGAACTACGCGCTGTACCCGCACATGACGGTCGCCGAGAACATGGGCTTCGCGCTCAAGATCGCCGGCGTCGACAAGAAGCAGATCCGCGCGAAGGTCGAAGAGGCCGCGAAGATCCTCGACCTCACCGAGTACCTCGACCGCAAGCCCAAGGCGCTCTCCGGCGGTCAGCGCCAGCGCGTCGCGATGGGCCGCGCGATCGTCCGCGAGCCGCAGGTCTTCCTGATGGACGAGCCGCTGTCCAACCTGGACGCCAAGCTGCGCGTGCAGACCCGTACCCAGATCGCCGGCCTCCAGCGCCGCCTGGGCATCACCACCGTGTACGTCACCCACGACCAGGTCGAGGCGATGACCATGGGCGACCGGGTCGCGGTGCTCAAGGACGGTCTGCTCCAGCAGGTCGACACCCCGCGCAACATGTACGACCGCCCGGCCAACGTGTTCGTGGCCGGCTTCATCGGCTCGCCCGCGATGAACCTGATCGAGGTCGACCTCGCCGAGGACGGCATCCGCTTCGGCGACGCGGTCGTCCCGGTCTCCCGCGAGGCGCGCGAGGCGGCCGTCGCCGAAGGCGCGAAGAAGGTGACCCTGGGCGTGCGCCCGGAGCACCTGAAGATCAACTCGGCCGAGGGGCTGTCCAAGGACAGCAAGGGCCTCGCGGTGTCGGTGGACGTGGTCGAGGAACTCGGCTCGGACGCCTTCGTCTACGGCTCGGTCACCATCGACGGCGAGACCAAGCCGCTGGTCGTGCGGGTGCCCGGGCGTGACGTGCCGGAGAAGGGCGGGGTCCTGCACGTGGTCCCGACCGTCGGCGAGACCCACCTGTTCTCGACCAAGAGCGGCGAGCGGCTGCACGACTGATTTGTTGGGCGACTTCGTCGCCGGCTCGGGGGGGGGAACCCTTTTTTTTCCCCCCCCCCCCCCCCCCCCAAAAAAACCCCCCCCCCCCCGGGGGTTTTTTGCCCCTCCTTCCTCCCCCGGTACCCAAAC
>NZ_JBVHLU010000048.1:0-79209 GCF_055558835.1 Embleya sp. NPDC025285 | reverse complement strand
CCCCTTTCCCCCCCCCCCCCCCCCCCCCCCCCCCCCCCCCCCCCCCCCCCCCCCCCCCCCCCCCCCCCCCCCCCACCCCTCTCCCCCCCCCCCCCCCCCCCCCCCCCCCCCCGGGCTCGGGACGCACCGGCCGAAAGGGGGTCGACCGATGCGAGGTCGTCGGGTCAGCCGGTGAAGTTCTTGAAGAGGTTGGTGAATTCGTACGGTGACTGGCTGATGCTGCTGCACGTGGGCGAGACGCCGCCACCGGGGCAGGAGCCGTTGTCGCGACCCACCGACCAGAACGCCAGCCGACCGATGTGGTTGGTGTTCGCCCAGGTGACCAGCTTGGTCGCGTCCGACTGGACGAAGATCTTGCCGTTGAAGTTGCGGCCGATCATCGGGGTCACCGCGAGCATGCCCTTGAGTTCGGCGTCGGACTTGGTGGGCCAGATCTCCTTCATCTGACGCAGCGTCGATTCGGCCGCGGCGATCACCGCGTCGCCCCAGACCGGACGCGAGGTACCGAACTCCATCGTCATCGCGTTCACGACGTCCACTCGAACCCCGTTGTCGCGCGCGTTCTTGAGCAGGTCGACGCCCAGCGCCGGGGTGAGTCCGTAGTCGTCACCCTGGATCATCAGGGTGAAGCTGACGGTGGTGGCCGGCCGGTCGCGCTGCACCTTGGCGAGTGCCTTGTTCATGGTGCCGATCGGGATGGACGCCTCGATGTCGATGTCGAGATGCTTGACGCCGAGCGTGTCGATCACCTTCGTGTACGCGGCGGCGAGCGTGTCGACGCTGCCGCAGGACGCCTCCAGGTACGGGCCGGCCGCTCCGCCGAAGGCGACCACGACGTCACCGCCCTGGGCACGAAGCGCGGCGATCTGGTTGACGATGCGCGGTTCGTCGAGCGCGATCGTGCCGCCCCACTTGGGGTCACAGCCGCTGTTGCTGCCCAATACGAAGGCCAGCGTGAACAACTTCTGGCCGGTGGCCGCGGCCACGTCGGTCAGGGTGGGGGTGGGTGCGGTGATGTCGATGTAGGGGACGCTGCGCACCGATCCCGGCGGGTCGCCGCCTCCCGTCGTGGTACGGGCGATCAGCTCGGGCGTGAACGGGGACACGTTGCCCGATGCGTCCTTCGCGCGGACCTTGATCGGGTAGTCGGTGCCGGGGGTCAGCCCGGACAGGGTGACGCCTGCCGTGGCCGTGGTCGCGGTCGCCACGCCCGCGACGTACACGTCGTAGCCCGTGATCCGGTCGTTGTCGGTGGACGGGGTCCAGGCCAGGGCCAGCGCGGACGGGCCGGCGGTGGACACGCGCAGGTCGGTCGGTGTGCTGGGCGGGGTCGTGTCGGGTACGGCCGGTCCCACGCACGGGTTGCCGTTGAGCTTGCAGTCGACGGGAGTTCCCGGCCCCGCGCCGAGGAAGCCGAAGGTGACCGAGGCGCCGGGCGCGAGGGTGCCGTTGTAGTCGCGGTTGGTGAATACGTGATGGTTGCCGGATCCGGTCTTGAGGGCGTCCCAGTACGAACCGACGGTGGTACCGGCGGGCAGGTCGAACTCGACTCGCCACCCGGTGAGCGTGCCGGTGCCCTGGTTGCGGATCGTGTATTGCCCGGTGAAGCCGGAACCCCAGTCGGACGCCTTGGCGAAGGTCGCTTCGGGAGTCGCGGCGTGGGCGGCACCGGTGGGCAGGACCACCAGCGCGATCGGTGCGGCGACGGTCGCGGCCAGCACCCGGGCGAGTGCGCGCCACCCGCGTCGGGTGCGGTGGGGATGCCCCGCCTGAGACGAACGGGGCCTGAGAGAGCGCGAGTTGCGGTGTCTTGCGCGGAACACAGGGATCATCGAGCCGGCTCCTGGACACGTCTTGGGACGCGAGTCGGGGGACACGAGTCGGGGGACGAGAGACGTGGGGTGTGGGATGCGGAGGTGGGACATGCCGGGCGCGCGCCGCCGGTTGGCGTGCGCCACCGCTCGCGGCCGGACGGTGGGCTGTCGCTGCCTCCTTGCACGGACAATGGTCTATACCAACCCTGTTCCCGTCCATAGGTGCGCGGGCACTTTTTCGAGCCGCCCGGCAAGTATTGGCAAGACGCCTCCGGGTCGCGGGAAATTTTTCCTCGCCACAATGACGACACATCTGACGGTGCGTCAGAAGTGGAGCGATGCAGGCCAAGCCGAGTTTTCGACGGAGTTCGCGACACCTCGGTTGGGGATTAATGAAGCCCTCCCGGCCCGATCCCCTCGGAAAGACCGGCTCCGTGCTCTTGCGCGACCGGTCGAGCACGGCGACTCTGAGTACCGCCACGCCATTGGTCTATACCTGTCCCGCCGGACCGTAGGCGGCGGCACCCGTATGCCGGAACACCGGGATCCGTCGCGGCCGTCGCGGATCCCCGTCCCACCCGTGTCGACCCACCCCACCCGTGTCGACCCACCCACCCGTGTCGACCCACCCATCCGCGCCGACCGTCCCATCCGCGCCGATCCGCCCCATCCGAGGGCTCCCGTACGAGGCCTCCCGCACGTCCGCGTTTTCGGCAACTCCCTTACCCGGAGGGCTTCATGAAGTCTCGCCGCAAGGTGGCGGCTTTCGCCGCGACCTGCTGTCTGGCGCCCCTGACGATCGCCGCACTCTCCACCGGCACGGCCCAGGCACACGGCACGCTGAGCAATCCGCTCAGCCGCACCGGCACGTGTCGTGCCGAGAATCCGGAGAATCCCACGTCCGCCGCGTGCAAGGCCGCGGTCGCGATCGGCGGCACGCAGGCCGTGTACGACTGGAACGAGGTCAACCTCGCGGACGTTGCCGGCCGGCATCGTCAAGTGATCCCCGACGGCAAGTTGTGCAGTGCCGGGCGGGACAAGTACAAGGGCTTCGACCAGGCGCGCGCCGACTGGCCGGCGACCACCGTCGCCGCGGGCAGCACGTTCAACTTCCTGTTCCGGGCCACCTCCCCGCACCGGGGCACCTTCGAGTTCTACGTGACCCGGGACGGCTACGACCCCACCGTGCCGCTGAAGTGGTCGGACCTGGAGCCCACTCCGTTCCTGACCCAGACCAACCCGCCACTGGACAACGGGTCGTTCGTGATGAACGGCCGGATGCCCACCGGCAAGACCGGTCGCCATCTGATCTACGTCGTCTACCAACGCACCGACAGTCCCGAGGCGTTCTACTCGTGCTCGGACGTCGTCTTCGGCGCCGCGCCCGCCGCCGCGCGGGTGAACGCGGCGACCGCGCCGCTCGCGCACGAGACCGGCGCGCCGTACATCGAGCCTGCCGGACACAACCACCAGACCATCCACGAGGCCCCGGTCGCCGCGGCCGTGCCGGACAACGGCCCCGCCGGCGTGCCACGCGCGGCCGGCGTAGGCGCGGCGGGAGCGGGCGCGCTGATCGTCCTCGGCGGCGGCGTCCTGGTGCTCACCAACCGGCGCCGGGAGGCCCACGCGCGGCGCTGAACCACGCGCCGACGCCCCACAGATGCCACCTCCGGTCCGGACGAAGCCGACGGGCCCGACCAACCCGACGGCCGCCGCCGGGCCGGAGGTGGGCCAACTCCCCGCCCGACCCGCCGCCCCACGCACCCCGCCCCATCCCCGTGCACCGCGCCCCGCGGCGCCGGTGGATGCCGCACCCGCGCACGCCGCATCGCATCGCACCACCGCACCACCGCACCACCGTCTCGGATCCGCCGCCCCGCATCACCGTCCCGTCCCACCCGGCACCGTCCCTTCCCGTCCCTTCGAAAACGGGAGCACCGATGAGACGAGCACATCCGCTCCGCGCCCTGGCGACCGTGCTGACCACCGCAGCCGCGTCGCTGGGCCTCGTGTTGTCCGCGGGCGGCGCCGCGCCCGCCGCACCGACGACAGCCACCACGACCGCCACCGCCGCCGCGACGCCCGCCGCCGCGCAGCAGGCCCTCGGCACGCCGATGCCCGCTCGCGTGTTCGCGCCGTACTTCGAGGCGTGGACCGGCGAGAGCCCGGCGACGCTGTCCGCGCAGTCCGGTGCCAAGTACCTGACCATGGCCTTCATCCAGACCCCGAGCCGGGGATCCTGCACGCCGTACTGGAACGGCGACACCGGGATGCCGATCTCGCAGTCCACGTTCGGCGCGGACATCGCCACGATCCGCGCGGCCGGTGGCGATGTCATCCCGTCGTTCGGCGGCTACACCGCGGGCAACACCGGTACCGAGATCTCGGACAGCTGCACCAACGTCAACTCGATCGCCAGTGCCATACAGAACGTCATCTCGACCTACGACCTCACCCGGATCTGCCTCGACGTCGAGGACAACTCGCTCACCAATACCGCCGGCATCGACCGGCGCAACAAGGCGCTCAAGCAGGTACAGGCCTGGGCCGCGAGCACCGGCCGGCCGTTGCAGATCCAGTACACCCTGCCGACCACGACGCAGGGCCTGGCCCCCAGCGGCCTGGCCGTGCTGCAGAACGCGGTCACCAACGGCACCAAGGTCGACGTGGTCAACATCATGACCTTCGACTACTACGACAACCAGCCGCACCAGATGGCCGAGGACGCCAAGACCGCCGCGACCGGCCTGAAGAACCAACTCGCGCAGTTGTACCCGACCAAGACCCAGGCGGAGCTGTGGGCCATGGTCGGTGTCACCGTGATGCCCGGCGTGGACGACTTCGGCCCCGCCGAGACCTTCACCACCGCCGACGCGGTCACCGTCTACAACTGGGCCAGGACGCAGGGCATCAGCACCCTGTCGATGTGGGCCCTGCAACGTGACAACGGCAACTGCCCCGGCGGCGGGGCGGCCGACAACTGCTCCGGCATCCCGCAGGAACTGTGGCAGTTCACCCGTACGTTCGCACCCTTCACCAGCGGGGGACCGGTCACCAACGACTTCTCGCTCGGGGTCAGTCCAGGGGCCGGCTCGGTGGCCAAGGGCGCGAGCACCTCGGCGACGATCAACACGGCGGTCACGGCCGGCAGCGCGCAGAACGTCGCGCTCACCGTCACCGGCGCGCCCACCGGGGTCACCGCGACGATCACCCCGACCTCGGTCACCGCGGGCGGGTCGGCGACGGTGAACATCGCCGCCTCCGGGTCCGCGACGCCGGGTACCTATCCGCTCACGATCAACGGAGTCGGGCCCTCGGCGACGCACAGCGCGACCTACCAGCTCACCGTCACGTCCGGGCCGACCACCGACGACTTCTCCATCCTCGTGGCACCCGCGTCCGGCACCGTCGCCCAGGGTGGGACCGGCACGGCGACGATCAACACGGCGGTCACGGCCGGCAGCGCGCAGAACGTCGCGCTCACCGTGACCGGTGCACCCATCGGGGTCACCGCGACGGTCGATCCGACGTCGGTCAGCGCGGGCTCGTCGGCGACGCTGAGCATCGCCGTGTCCACATCCGCGCAAACGGGCACCTTCCCGCTGACCGTCACCGGTGTGGGTCCCTCGGCGACACACAGCGCGACCTACCTGCTCACCGTCACCGCCATCAGCGGCGGCGGCCTGCTCAACGCAGACCTGGAGAGTGGCACGCTCAGCCCGTGGACCTGCCAGCCGGGCGGCGCGGTGGTCACCACCGTCGCGCACGGCGGCACCCACGCCATCGAGGCGGCGGCCGGCCCGGCGCAGACCGGGGAATGCCGGCAGACGCTGCAACTCGCCCCGAACTCGACGCATACGCTCACCGGTTGGGTCCGCGGGAATTACGCGTACCTGGGCGTCAGCGGCGGCGCGAGCGGCAGCACGTGGGCCTCGCCCGGGGCGACGTGGACCAAGCTGACGGTGCCGTTCACCGTCGGCGCGTCCGGCTCGGTGACCGTCTACCTGCACGGCTGGTACGCGCAGGGTTCGGTCTACGGCGACGACTTCGCGATCAGCTGAGCCCGGTTCGCCGGAGCGGGCCCCGCGGATCCGATCGGGTCCGCGGGGCCGGCAGCGCATGTCCCGTCGATCGCTCATGAACCCCGGTCGTCGGCTCGCGACCCCACCGTGAGCCGGCGGCCGGTCGTCGGCGTGAGAGCGGTGGAAGGTCTCGACGCGACCGGGTCGGCTCGGCGTCGGTGCGTTCGGGCGGCACCCGCGGGCAATACCCGCACGACGACGCCCGCGGGTGCCGCTCGTGGTGCCGCCGAACGCACCGACCCGACACGCGAGACTGCCGCGCGGATCAGTCACAGAGAGCCGCGCGGTGCACTTGGACGGCCGGATGCCGTGCGCCGAACCGACGCAGCGGATCGGCCTGTCCCCGGGCGCGACCCGGGCGCGCATGTTGCGGCTGCCGGACGCGGGGTGTTGCGGGTGGCAGCGCCGGTGCGCCCGGGCACCTGGGCGCGGGTCAACTGGCGTGCTTCGCACTGCGGTTGGCCGATCGGGGAGACACCATGGAGCGCATCACCGTGCACTCCCGTGTGCAGTTCGTCGCGGGCCGGTGTGGGCGGCGTCGACACGGTGGGTGCGGTCGGTGGGGACTCGACCAACGAACTTCGGTCCGGTCCGGCACATTTGCGCGGTCCGCCCGGCGTGCACGACCCGCGGACGCGGCTGCGCCTGGAGATGGTCGAGGAGGGCTACGACACCCCTATGCTCGACGCGGGTTGATGCCACCGGTCCGCCCGCCACCGGCCGCGGGGCCGCCGTCGGCGCCCGGCGCCGGACATGCCTCGGGCCCCGGCGGGTGGCGCCGCCGGGGCCCGTGATCGACTCGCCTCCCCCCGAGGGTGTCGATCAGACCCGCTGCCACAGAGCCGGCACGTTGGGCGGCTCCCAGCCCGGTTGTGCCGTGTGGCCCTGCAGACAACGGTAGTTCTGGCCGCCATAGGTCGCCGTACTGCCGGCCGCGTAGTTGGTGCCCACGCGCCAGGTGCCGCCCGGCGGGTTGGTGGGCGGCTCGCTCGTCGGCGGTTGCGTGGTCGGCGGCACGCCGTTCACGTTCAGCACGAAGTCGAAGGACGCCTCCCTGCCGTTGCCGACCGTACGCACCGTCATCAACAGTCGGGGGTCGAAGATGGTGTCGGTGTTGTTGCGCGGCTCACCCGGGAAGTACGTCTGCGTGGTGAGGATGCCGCGGTTGGGCGCCTGGACCTTCATGTGCAGGTGCCGGGTGCGGCCGGGGTACAGGCCCGGCACGATCGTGGTCAGCGAGTACGCCCCCTGGGCGTTGGTGAACTGGTGGCCACGGAAGGTGAATCCGACGTTGTCGTAGTTGCCGTTGGTGTCCGCCTGCCAGAAGTCGAGCAGGACGTTCGCCAGTGGCTGACACTGCCGGCCGAACACGTATCCGGAGACGGTGAGCGGCACACCCGGGGTGTTGGGGGTGGTGAGCACCGAGCGCAGCGGTGAGTTGGGCTTGAAGTACGGGCCCTCGGTCTGCGCGATCGTCGGCTCGTCCCCGTCGTGGCAGAAGGGGGTGGGTTCCAGTGTGCCGGACTCGCGCTGCGACCTGGCCAGCGCGGGCACACCGCCGATGAGCAACGGGAGTGGGGCGGCCACCAGGGCCGCCTTGAGCAGATTCTTGCGGGTGATGCCGCGCCTGACGGGCTCGTCCTGATCGGTGTTGTCGGTGTCCACGGCGACCTCTCCTCGGCGAGGGGGACGGGCGGGCAGGGTCGAGGCATCGATCCGGCCCACTCGCGATTGGTCTGAACCTATGCGCGCCGCTCGGGTGCGTCGATGGACAAAGCACGGCCCTCGTGGTGCTTCGCGTTGATGTCCCGGCGATACTCCCCGGGGGTGCTTCCGGTCTCCCTGCGGAAGAATCGGCAGAAGTACGCGGGGTCCGCGAATCCCACCCGATCGGCGACCTGGCGCACCGTCAGATCACTGCCCGCGAGCAGCCGTTTGGCCTCGACCACCTGGGTCTGGCGGATGATCTGGCCGGGGGTGCGCCCGGTCGTGCTCTTCACCGCGTGGTTGAGGTGGCCCACCGATACACCCAGTTGGGCGGCGTACGCGCCGACCGTGCGATCCAGGGGATCCAGGTCCACCGGCCCGTCCAGCAGCCGGGTGAAGCGCTGGGCGATGACGGCGGTGGGGCCCGGATCGGGATCGGGGTCCACGTCCGCGCCGTTTCGGGCCGCGAGTCGTGCCGCGCGCAGGATCAGCACGTGCAGGTACGCCTGCAGGATCGGGATGAACCCCTCGCCCTGCTCGGCGTATTCGCGCCGCATCTCGGCCACCACCCCGGCCAGCCCCGGCGCCGCCTCGGGCGTGGGACGCAGCTTCGGGTGTCCGGCCAGGTCGCGTACCGTGTCCCGGTCCTCGGGGTGGGCGAGCAGGAAGTCGTCGTTGAACAGGACGACCCAGCCGCTGAGTTCCTGCATTCGGTGCCAGAAATGCACCTGACCGGGCGCGACGAAGAACAGGTGTGGCGGGTTGACCGTGCGCGGTACCAGGTCGATCACGTGGGTGCCGCGGCCGCCGGTCACGAAGGCGATCTCGTAGAAGGTGTGTCGATGGGGGAAGTCGGCGCGCGACATCGGCCCGATGGTGTCGAACGAGCCGATCGCGAACGGCAGGATGCTCGGCGCGGGGACGTCCAGTCGGTGCAGGGGGACCGCCGGACGAAGCTGGGTCGGCGAACTCATCGGCTCACCCCGACGCGTTCATCCGGCCGGTCCGGCTGGTCCGGTCGTTCGCCGGGCCTGGGCCGCCGGCTGGGCCCGTCCGGCCCTTCCGGCCTGTCGTAGCTGCGCGAATACCATGCCATGTCGGCCCCCTGTGGTTCCGGTCGATGCGGCCGGCGCTCGTTCGCGGCCAGGCTAGAGCGATCGATACCCGCCGTGGGCGACTTCGCACCGTCCGTCACGAACTGGCAAACACGGCCGCCCTGGTGGCCGCCGTGCGGGCGGCCGTGGCACGAGGGACGCCATCGCGCCGTTCGCCTACGGTGTCCGGGACGAACGGGCCCGGGCGCATCGCGCGGCCGAGGACACCCAGCGCAACGACGAGGCGGCGGCCGTGTTCGGGGCGGAGGGCGCCTTCGACCCGGCCGACACCCGTGCGGTGCCGGCCCGGTTCGAGGCGCCGGTCCTCCTGCTCGCCGGCGAGGTCGACGTCTCCGGTCCGCCGCGCGTGATGGGGGAGTTCGCCGCGTTGTTCCCGTACGCCGAACTCGTGGTCCAGGCCGGGGCCGGCCACTTCCCCTGGCTCGACGGCGCCGACCGTTTCGCCCGGACCACGGCGACGTTCCCGGGGTGGCGATGTGCCGCGCCCAGGAGCGTCGCGCGCCGGGGCACCGAGCCGTCCGCACCGGGGGTGTGGGCGCGAGCGCCTTCGGTCAGCCCGCGATGGTGAGCTGCATCAGGGCCTTCGCGGTGTGCATACGGTTCTCGGATTGCTCGAAGACGCGGCTTCGGGGCCCTTCGAAGACCTCGTCGTCCACCTCGAGGATGTCCGGCTGGGCGCGGGCGGTTTCGGTGTCGAGGTCGTGGAAGGCTGGGAGGCAGTGCAGGTAGATGGTGTCCGCGCGGCCGGTGCCGGCCATCAGGTCGGGGGTTACCTTCAAGTCCCGGAGCAGGTCGATGCGTTCGCGGGTGTGCGCCTCCTCGCCCATGGACACCCACACGTCGCCGTAGACGGCCGCCGAGTCGGCCAGGGCTCGGCGGGGCGACGCGGTGACGGTGATCGCGGCGTGCGGGGACTCGGCCTCGGCGAGCAGTTCGGCGATGGATCCGGGGTTCGGGTGCAGCGGTTCGGGGGCCAGGACGCGCAGGTCCAGACCGAGTTTGGCGGCGGCGATGGCCAGCGTGTACGCCACGTTGTTGCGGCCGTCGCCGACGTAGGTGACGGGCAGGCCCTCCAGGCGACCGAAGTTCTCGCGCAGGGTGAGCAGGTCGGCGAGGACCTGGGTGGGATGGTACGAGTCGCACAGGCCGTTCCACACCGGCACGCCCGCGTGGCGCGCGAACTCGGCGATGGTCGCGTGTTCGAAGCCGCGGAACATCACACCGTCGAAGACCCGACCGAACACTCGGGCGATGTCGCGGACGGACTCCTTGACGCCGAACCGGATGTCCTCGCGGCTGAACAGCTCCGGATGCGCGCCGGACTGCGTCGCGGCGACCACGAACGAGACCCGGGTGCGGCACGAGGGCTTGAGGAAGATCAGCGCGATGTTGCGACCGGCCAGGACCGGGACGCGTTCGCCGTGCGCGGCCCGCTCCTTGGTGTCCGCCGCCCGGTCCAGCAACTCGGTGATCTCGTCCGCTTCGACGTCGCGCAGGGAGAGCAGATTGCGGCTTTTGAGAGTGGAATACCCCATGGGACGACCTCGATTCGACGACTCGATGTTGCATGAATATTCCTTACTCGGCATCATCATGCACTATGGCGCGTCGGTGCGGCATCTGTTTCCACCCGGAAACCGGTGGAGGCCGGGCGGGTCCGGCTGGTAGCTTCCCGATCGTGTCCAGCCCCGAGTCGGACAGACGACGGCCGCCGGTGAAGCGGTGGCCGACCTCCTGTCGAACGTGTCGATGAACTGAGCCGCCCGGCCGCAGCAGCGAGCCGAGGGCGTGCTCGGACCCGTCCGCGGGCATGACCGCCACCCGAGTCGCCGGAGCAGCGAAGTGTGGGCTCCCGCGCCGCCGTTGCGACACCCGTGCAAGCAAGCCGGTGTCGTACGCACGCGCGGACGTGGCCCACCCCTGCCCAATCGGATCCGGATCGGATCCCTCGGACGTCCATGGGGTTTCGTCATGCCATTCGCTGTCTACGTGCTCGGGCTCGCGGTCTTCGCCCAGGGCACCTCGGAGTTCATGTTGTCCGGCCTGCTCTCGGGCATCGCCACCGACCTGCACGTGTCCATTCCCACTGCCGGGCTGCTGACCTCGGCGTTCGCGATCGGGATGGTGGTCGGCGCGCCCGCGATGGCGCTGCTGAGCCGCACCTGGCCCCGTCGGCGCGCGCTGTTGTCGTTCCTGGGCGTGTTCATCGCCGTGCACGTGGTCGGGGCGCTCGCCCCGAACCACCCGGTCCTGCTGGCCACCCGGGTGATCGGCGCGCTCGCCAACGCCGGGTTCTGGGCGGTCGCCCTGGTGACCGCGATCGACCTGGCCGGGCCCGAACGCCGAGCCCGAGCCACGTCCGTGGTGGTCGGTGGGGTCACCCTCGCGTGTGTGGCGGGCGTGCCCGCCGGCGCGTTGCTGGGCGCGTGGTGGGGGTGGCGCTCGGCATTCTGGGCGGTGGCCCTGGTGTCGCTGCCGGCCGTGTTCGCGATCGCGCGCACGGTGCCGAACCGGCCGGTCCAGGTGGATGCCACGGTCGGCGCGCGCCGCGAACTGCGAGCCCTGGCCACGCCGCCGCTGCTGATCACGCTGCTGCTGAGCGCGCTCGTGCAGGGCGCGACATTCGGTACGTTCTCCTACCTCGAAGCGCTGGTCACCGACGTCGCCGGGCTCGGCGACGGCTGGGTGCCGCTCGCGCTCGCGCTGTTCGGGGCGGGCTCGTTCATCGGCGTCACCGTCGCGGGCCGCGTCGTCGACGCGCGGCCGAACACGCTGATCACGGCCGGGATGGCGGCGCTCGCGGTGGGATGGGCCCTCCTCGCGGCGACGGCCGCTCATCCGGTCGCGGTGATCGTGCTCGTCCCGGTGCAGGGGATGCTCGCGTTCGGTACCGGAACGGCGCTGATTTCCAGGGTGCTTCGGCTCGCCCCGGCGACCTCGGCATTGGCCGGAGCGGGCGCCACCGCCGCCTTCAACGTGGGCGGCGCTCTCGGACCCTGGCTCGGCGGCCTGGCCATCGACGCCGGGTTCGGCTACCGCGCGCCGGTGTGGGTGAGCGCGATCATGATGGGTGCGGCCCTTGCGGTGGCGGGGCTGACGTATCGGGCGACCCGGGCGAGCGCGGCGACCGAGGCGTCCGACGCGATTCAGGTGCCCGAGATGTCCCAGGCGCCCCAGGCGCCCGAGGCGGGGCAAGCGCCTGAGCCCCGCGGACGCGTCCGGTAGTTCCCACGGTTTTCACTCCACGACGCCGGTCGGGCGGGTCCACCCACCCACCCACCCACCCACCCGACCGGCATCGCAGCCGTCGGTCCGGAGTCGTCAGCCCATCCCGACCCGCGCCAGCACCCGCATCGCCCCCGGCGACACCCGACTCAGCAACCGGCCCGCCTTCGCCTCCGGCGTCACCGCCACCACCGCCCGCCGCCGGCGGATCGCCCGCACGATCTGGTCGGCGACCTTCTCCGGCGGGTAGTTCCGCCGCGCGTACAGCCTGGAGAACCGTTCCCGCCGCGCGTCCTGTTCGGTGTCGTCCACGCCGGAGAAGGTGGTGCTGCGGGTGATCCCGGTGTTCACGATGCCGGGGCAGATCGTGCTCACCCGCACGCCCGAACCGGCGAGTTCGGCCCGCAGGCAGTCGGACAACATCGCCACCGCGGCCTTGCTCGTCGCGTAGGCCGCCAGCATCTTGGCCGGCGTATACGCCGCCGCCGACGCGAGGTTGACGATGTGCCCGCCTTCGCCGCGCTCGGCCAGCAGGGTGCCGAACGCCCGGCAGCCGTGGATCACGCCCCACAGGTTGACGTCGAGCACACGCTTCCACTCGGCGTTCGTCGTGGCCAGGAACGTGCCCGAGTGACCCACACCGGCGTTGTTGACCACGATGTCCGGGACGCCGTGCGCGTGCACGACCTCGGCGGCGAACGTGTCCATCGCCGCGCCGTCGGCCACATCCACCCGATACGCGTGCGCCGCCCGCCCGTACAGCCGGGCCAGTTCGGCCGCGCGCTCGGCGGCGGGCAGATCCAGATCGCACACCACCACATCCGCGCCCTGTTCGGCGAACGCGACCGCGGTGGCCCGCCCGATCCCACCACCCGCGCCGGTGACCAGCGCGAGCCGTCCCGAGAACGGGTCCCTGCCGGGCGGGCGTTCGCGCTGCCGGGCCAGGTCCAACACCGGTGTCGCGGTGCCGTGCTCGATGTGTTCGACGAACTCGCGGGTCATTCGGGCCACGGTCGGTCCCTTCTCCAGGAGGGCGGACCAATGGCCCGCGGCGACGGTCCGCCGCCACAGCCGGGGCACCCAGCGTTCCAGGCCCTCGGACAGCGCCGCCCCGACGTAGCGGTCGTCGGTGAGCGTGATCAGTTGTACCGGCACGGTTGTCTCCCGGCGACCCGGCAACACCATGCGCGGCAGCATGTTGGCGCGGTACAGCGCGATCCCGCGCACCGCGTCCTCGACCAGCGTGGCCTGCGGGTGCCCGGCGCGCGGCCGGATCCCCTCCGCCCCGGCCAGCACCCGATCCCAGCGGGCGGCCAGTCCCCGCCGCCAGGTCGCGGGCGCGAGCACCGGCAGGTGGAACGCGGTGATGTACCACGAGCGCACGGACTGCGCCGCGAGTTGTCGCAGATGCCGGGGGGTGGGCCGGGCGAACCGGGCGCGGGCCCAGTGCCCGACGTGGTCCAGACACGGCCCGGAGATCGAGGTGTACGAGGCGATCCGGCGCGGGCCGGCCCGATCGGTGACCGCCTCCCAGGCCTGGATCGAGCCCCAGTCGTGGGCCAGCACGTGTGCCGGCCGATCCGGGGCGACCGTCGCCAACACCGCGAAGAGGTCGGCCGCCAGTTGTTCGAGCCGGTAGCCGTAGCGACTCCCGGGCGCGCCGGAGGCACCCGCGCCGCGCACGTCGTAGCGGACCACCCGGTGATCGCGCTCCAGGTCGGCGACGACGTCGTCCCAGACCCGATGGGTGTCCGGATAGCCGTGCACCAGCAGCACCAACGGCCGGTCCTCCGGGCCCTGTTCGTACACCGCAAGGGGAACACCGGCGGAGACCACCGTGCGGGTGCGCGGGGCCTCGACCGCGCCGACCACGCGCTTCGCGTCGGACGCGGGCGGCGCCGTCATCGCCCACCCGCCGCACGCACCCGGTGCACGTGCGGCACGTCCTCGTCCAGCCAGTACGCGTCGTCGTCGGTGACCACCAGCAACTCCTCGAATTTGACGCCCACCGCACGCAACGCGATGTGCGGCTCCACCGCCCACAGTCCCGGCGTCGGCGCGTGCCGGGACGCCCGGCCGTCCGCCCACAGCGGCGAACGCCCGTGCAGGCGCTCGCCGATCAGTTCCCGGCCCAGGGTGCGCAGCGTGCGCACGCCGAAGCCCAGGGCGTTCACCCCGACCGGCCGGCGCAGGGTCACCCGGGTGACCCGATGGCCGATCACCCGGCCGGGATAGACCCGATGCCGGTTGTCGTAGCCGTGTTCGAGGATCAGCGCGTCCACCGCGCGGTACACGTCGTCGAGCGCCTTGCCCGCCCTGACCTCGCGCAGGATCAGGTCGCGGTACGCGCCGAGGTCGAGGACCAGGCGATCCCACACCGCGTTCTCGCCGACTTTGCCGGCGTAGCCGATGTCGGCGGTGTACCCGTCCACGATCGGCGCGCAGTCCAGCACGTACGGCATGCCCTCGGTGAGCACCCGGTCGGTGGCGAAGAACTGGAGCGGGGTGTGGAAGTTCCGGAAGGCGGTGCGGTCGCCGAACCACGCGAACGGGATGTGGAAGAAGTCCCGGACTCCCTCCGCCACCAGTTCGCGGCGCAGCCGAGCGGCGGCCCGACGCTCCGTCACGCCCGGCTCGATCCAGGCCGCGACGCGCTCGGCGCAGCGGTAGGCCAGCCGCTGCACGTCGCGGAAACGATCCAGGTCGACCTCGT
This sequence comes from Embleya sp. NPDC025285, assembly GCF_055558835.1. Classification (NCBI taxonomy): domain Bacteria; kingdom Bacillati; phylum Actinomycetota; class Actinomycetes; order Kitasatosporales; family Streptomycetaceae; genus Embleya; species Embleya sp. NPDC025285. The sequence goes on along the minus strand of NZ_JBVHLU010000048.1, from coordinate 64,553 downwards.
CGAACGCGAACGCCGGGATCCCTCGGGGCGGTCGCGCCGCCGGAACCTGTAGCCGTGTGCTCATGTCCTCCGCCTTCGGGGGGGGTGGGATGGCGGCCGCGGGCGTTCGCCCGCGCGGTCGCTCACAGGTCCAGAACCAGCCGCTCGCCTTCCGCGGCGCGCGACACGCACACCAACATCGCGCCGGCCGCCCGCTCGTCGTCGGTCAGGCGCAGATCGCGGTGGTCGACCTCGCCGGCCAGTACGCGCACCCGGCACACACCGCAAAACCCCTGCCGGCACGAGTAGGCGGTCTGCGGCAGGGCCTCGCGCAGCACGTCCAGGGCGGGCCGGTCGGCGGGCACGGCCAGATCGATCCCTGCGCGCCGCAGGCGCAGTTCGAAGGGTCGCCCGTCGACCACCGGGGCGGGCGCGAAGCGCTCGAAGTGCAGGCCGCCGCCCGGGCCGGCGTCGACGGCGGCGCGGACGCCGGCCAGCATGGGCGCCGGCCCGCAGCAGTACACCGCGGCCCCGGCGGGTGCTCGACCCACCAGTTCGGCGCAGTCGGGCGGGCCCGCCTCGTCGTCCGCACGCACCTCGAACCGCCCGCTCGAAGCGCACAGTTCGCTCAGCTCGGCGCCGAATGGCAGCGAGGCGCGGGTGCGGCCGAGGTGGATCAGCCGCCAGTCCAGGCCGGCCCGCGCGGCCTGACGCACCATCGGCAGGATCGGGGTGATGCCGATGCCGCCGGCCAGGAACAGCACGGCGGGCTCGGCGGCGAAGGGGAACGCGTTGCGTGGACCGACCGTGCGCAGCGTCGCGCCCACCGGCAACGCGTCGTGCATCTCCACCGATCCGCCGCCGCCCTCGGGCAGTCGGCGGATCGCGATCCGGTAGGTGTAGCGGTCCAGGGGGTCGCCGCACAGCGAGTAGTGGCGGCGGCGTCCGGAGGGCAGTTCCAGGAGCAGGTGGGCGCCGGGCTGCCAGTCGGGCAGCCGGCCGCCGGCCGGCGCGGTCAGCCGCAGCGAGATCACCTCCCGCGCCTCGACGACCCGCTCGCGGACCACGAGTTCGAGCATTCCCGCCCGTCGGGTCGGGGGATGGGGCGCGCCGGATCGGGCCCGCCGCCGGCCCCGGTGCGCGACCGCGTCGGTGTGCAGCCGGCCGAGCACGGTCAGCGCGCGCATCATCCGGTCGGCGCGCTCGCGCCCGTACAGGTCCGGCGGCGCGGTGCTCGGCCCGCCGGATATCGAAGTCGGCGGCGTGGACGGGCTCATGGGCATCCTCGGCATCCTCGCTGTCCGGGACGGACGGCCGGGCGGGTGCGCGCTCACCGGGCGGCGGCGCGGGCGGCGGGCGAGCGGGCCAGGTACGCGACGGCTTGGTCGGTCGAGCCCTCCTGGGTGGGGTGGTAGCGCGGCTTGACGTAGCGCGCGGCGGACCGCGCGGCCCCGGTAAGTCCCGGCAACAGCCCCCGACGCGACGCCTGTACGTACGCACGCCAGGTCGGTTTTGCGCGACCCTCCAATTCGGGATCGGTGAGCATCAGGAACCGCACACCGCGCACCCACAGCCAGGTCAGCACCGGTCCGGTGACCGCCATCGTGCGCATCCGGCGCAGGTAGCTCGGGTCCAGGTGGACCAGCAAGTCGTAGGCGACGCTGCGGTGTTCGACCTCCTCGGCACCGTGCCAGCGGAGCAGGTCGAGCATCATCGGATCCACCTCGGCCCGGTCCAGGCCGGGCGCGTTGAGCACCCAGTCGCCCAGGAACGCGGTGAAGTGCTCGATCGCGGCGATGATCGCCACGCGTTCGATCAGGTTCTCCCGGCCGGCCGCGCCGGTCGGGTCGTCCCGACGGCCGAGCACCCGGTGGAAGAGCCACTCGACCTGGCGCACGAACGGCGCCGGGTCCAGGCCCTTGGCGAGCAACAGGTCCAGTACGCCCTGGTGTGCCTCGGCGTGCACGGACTCCTGGCCGATGAAGCCGATCACATCCTCGCGCAGCCGCTCGTCGGTGATCAGCGGCAGCGCCTCCCGGAAGGTGCGCACGAACCAGCGCTCGCCCTCGGGAAGCAGCAGGTGCAGCACGTTCATCGTGTGCGTGGCCAGGGGCTCCTGCGGCACCCAGTGCATCGGAAGGCGCGACCAGTCGAAGTGCACGTCGCGCGGGTTGAGCGCCAGGTCGCGGTGTTCGTCGGTGCGAACGGCCGGCCTCTGCACCAGAGTTCGGGTCGAGCGCCGGGCGATCCGCGGGACCGCCGCGGCGGGTGGAACCGAGGACATGGCGATGCTCCTTCGTCGGAAGGATTCTTGTTACCTCACAGTAGGGAGTGTTGAATAAAAGTCAATACCTTGCTCGGACGGCACGAGTCCCGCCCCGGCGAGGCCCCGTCGAGGTGCGCCGAAGGGGCCTGGGCGCGATGTCGGTGGCGAGCCTGCCCGCGGGTACGAAGCCGGTCGGCGCGTATGTCGGTGATGAGGACGAGCGGCGGCACGATCGATGGACGGGCGTGCGACCGAGGGCTGTTCGGGAAGGAGTTCCCCGACTCTCGCGAGGTCGTCGCCGGTACTCTTGCCGTGGACGTGCGACATGGAGCGGAACCGCCCCCGCCGCGTCGCCGCCGACCCGTGCACGCACCTTGCCGCGATCGAGACCAGGGGCCGTTTTGAATCAGAGTCAACGCCCCCGACCGCAGGGTCGCCGGACCCCGCCCGACTCCGAACGCTCGCAGGCGCGCCGAGCCGAACTGGTGGCCATCGGTCGGCAGTTGTTCGCCAACACCTCCTACGACGCGCTGTCCGTGGACGAGATCGCGGCCCGCGCCAACGTGGCCAAGGGCCTGCTCTACTACTACTTCCGGAACAAGCGCGGCTACTACCTCGCGGTGATCGAGGACTCGGTCGCCGACCTGGTCGCCCGCGCCCGCAGCGACGCCGACCAGCCCGCCGCCGATCGGCTGCGCAACGTCCTGGACGGCTATCTGCGCTTCGCCCAGGGCAACGAGGCCGCCTACCGCACCGTGGTCAGCGGCGGGGTCGGCTTCGACACCGACGTGCTCACCATCCGCGAACGTGTCCGCGAGGAGATGCTCACCTCGCTCGCCGAGGGCGCCTACGGTCGGTCCGACCTGTCGCCGATCGCCCGCACCGCGCTGATCGGCTGGTTGTACTGCGTCGAGGGGGTCACCCTGGACTGGCTCGCCCGCCGGGAACCGGAGCGCGAGGTGGTACACCATCTGCTGGTGATGCTGCTCCTGGACACGTTCGTCACCATCGCCCGACTGGACCCGGCGTGGCAGCCCCCGGCGGCGGCCCTGGCCCTCCGGCGCTCGAGCGGGCACCCGGAGTAGCCGACGCCGGGCACCCGTCGGGTCATCCCAGCGACGGACCCGTTCACCCTGGGGGCGCATGAATCGGCGCTCCCGGGTTCGCCCCCACGGCGATCGGCACGGGCCGGGCCGCCGGCTAGCGTTGAGGGCAGATCGGGCACCCGCCCGGCGGCCCTCCACGTGGAGGTGCCCAGCACCGGAGCCACGGAGACGGCAGCGATGATCAAAGCCGACGCACTCACCAAGCGCTACGGGCCCAAGACCGCCGTCGAGGGACTGACCTTCACCGTCCGCCCCGGCGTGGTCACCGGCTTCCTGGGCCCCAACGGCGCCGGCAAGTCCACCACGATGCGGATGATCCTGGGCCTGGACCACCCCACCTCCGGCACGGTCACCGTCAACGGTCGCCGCTACGCCGACCATCGCGCCCCGCTGCACGAGGTCGGTGCGCTGCTGGAGGCCAAGGCGGTGCACACCGGGCGCTCGGCGTACAACCACCTGCTGTCGATGGCCGCCACCACCGGCATCCCCACCCGTCGGGTGCGTGAGGTGATCGAGATGGTCGGGCTGGACGAGGTGGCCCGCAAGCGGGTCGGCGGCTTTTCGCTGGGCATGGGTCAGCGCCTGGGCATCGCCACCGCGCTGCTGGGCGATCCGGCCACGCTGGTGCTGGACGAGCCGGTCAACGGGCTCGACCCCGAGGGCGTGTTGTGGATCCGCACGCTGCTCAAGTCGCTGGCCGCCGAGGGCCGCACGGTCTTCCTGTCCTCGCACCTGATGAGCGAGATGGCGCTCACCGCCGAGCACCTGATCGTGGTCGGCCGGGGCCGGCTGATCGCCGACGTCTCGGTCGCCGAGTTCATCCACAACGCCGCGCCCGACCAGGTCCGGGTCCGTACGCCCGACGCCGACCGGCTGCGCGCGCTGCTGTTCGGCCCGCGGGTGCGGATCAGCGGCCACGAGCGGGACGTCCTGGAGGTGTCCGGGGTGTCCAGCGACGACATCGGCCGGGTCGCCGCGGCGCACGGCATCACCCTGTTCGAACTGGTCCCGCAACAGGCTTCACTGGAGGAGGCGTTCATGGAATCGACCCGGGACGCGGTCGAGTATCGGGTGGCCGCGGGCGGACCCGGCCCGACGCGGACGACCGGCACGGGTCGCCGTCGCAAGGACGAGGTGGCCTGATGTCGACCACCACGACCATCGCCGGCGACACCACCGGCGTCCCCCGATTCGTCTCCACGGCAGCCGGCCGCGGCCGGATCACCTTCGTGCGGGTGCTCCACGCCGAGTGGATCAAGCTGCGCAGCCTGCGCTCGACCCTGTGGGTCCTGGCCACCGCCGTCTTCCTGGTGATCGCGCTGGGCCTGCTGGTCACCTCGGGCACGGTCGACCGCTGGCCGAACATGAGCACCGGCGAGCGGGAGCGATTCTCCGCACCCAACGCGAGCCTGACCGGGTTGTATCTGGCCCAGCTGGCGATCGGCGTACTCGGTGTCCTGGTGGTCACCGGCGAGTACGCCACCGGATCGATCCGGGCCACCATGTCGGCGGTGCCGCACCGGCTTCCGGTGTTGTGGGCCAAGACCGCGGTGTTCGCGACGGTCACCTTCGTGCTGATGCTCGCCACCTGCCTGGTCGCGTTCGTGACCGGACAGGCGGTGCTGGCGAAGGAGCACATCGACGTCTCGCTCGGCGACCCGGGCGTGCCGCGCGTGGTGGTGGGCGTCGCGGTCTACCTCGCCCTCACCGGCGTCCTGGCGATCGGGATCGGCGCGATCGTGCGCAACGCCGCCGGCGGCATCGCGATCGTGTTCGGACTGCTGCTGGTCCTGCCCGAGGTGGTCCGCGCGCTGCCCTCCGACTGGCAGGAGCGCATCACCAAGTACCTGCCCAGCGAGGCCGGTCAGGCGCTCAGCCGGTGGCACCCGACGGAGGGCGTGCTGTCCCCGGGAGCGGGCATCACGGTGTTCGTGCTCTACGCGGTGGCCGCGCTCGCGGTGGCGGCGGTGCTGCTCGGGCGGCGCGACACGTGAACACGATTCCCGCACGGTTCGGCGGCGAGCACGCGCTCGCCGCCGTACCGGCACGGGTGGTGGCCTTCACCCGCCGGCATCCGATCCGGGCCGACGCCACGCTCTCGCTCGCCCTGCTGTTCCTCTTCGAGGCCGGGAACGTGCTGCGGCTGTCCCCGTGGGGGGCGATGGGGGTGGTGCTGACCCTGCCGCTCGCGCTGCGCCGCCGGGCCCCGGTCGCGGTGTTCGTGGTGATCTCGGCCGCGGCGCTGGGGCAGTGGTCGATCGACGCGAAGACGGGCGCGGACGCGAGCCTGCTGATCGCGCTGTACACCGTGGCCGCGACCTGCGACCGGCGGCGCACCCTGTACGCGCTCGCCGTGGTCGAGATCGGCATCGTGCTCGCCGTCGCCCGTTGGACCGTGGACGGGTACCGGTTCGGCGCGTTCGTCGGGCTCAGCGCGATGGCCGTCACGGCGGCGGTACTCGGCGCCAACCTGCGCACCCGGCGGCGCTACCTGCTGGCCCTGGAGGAGCGCGCGCAACGCCTGGAACGCGACCAGGAACAGCAGGCCGAACTCGCGGTGGCGGCCGAACGCGCGCGGATCGCCCGCGAGATGCACGACATCGTCACGCACAACCTGTCGGTGATGGTGGCGCTCGCGGACGCCGCCACGATGACCGTGCACAGCAGACCGGACCGCTCGGCCGCCGCGATGGAGCAGGTCTCCGGCACGGGTCGGCAGGCGCTCACCGAGATGCGCCGCTTCCTGGGCGTGCTGCACGAGGACGAACCCGACGCCGCCCGGCACCCGCAGCCGGACCTGGCCCGGCTGGGCGCGTTGGCCGAACAGGTGCGCGCGGCCGGACTGCCGACCACGCTCACCGTGCAGGGCGACACCCGGAACGTGCCCGCGGGCGCGCAACTGGCGGTGTACCGGCTCGCCCAGGAGGCGCTGACCAACACCCTCAAGCACGCCCGGCCCGGCGCGAACGCGCGGATCCGGGTCCGGAGTTCGCCCGAGCGGCTGGAGCTGAGCGTGGTCGACGACGGCCGCCCACGCGCGCGCGACGTCGGCGATGGGGAGGAACCGCGCGGCGGGCGGGGACTGGCGGGCATGCGGGAACGAGCCGCCGTCTACGGTGGCGACGTGGAGGCCGGGCCGTTGCCCGGGGGCGGCTGGCGAGTGTCGGCGCTGTTGCACCTGACCGATCCGGGAGGATCCTGACGTGGCCATCGACGTACTGGTGGTGGACGACCAACCGCTGCTGCGGATGGCGTTCACGATGGTCCTGGACGCCCAGGACGACATGACCCTGGCAGGCGAGGCCGACTGCGGCGAGGACGCGGTCCGGCTGGCCGAGTCGGTGCGCCCGGACGTGGTGTTGATGGACGTGCGCATGCCCGGCATGGACGGCATCGAGGCGACCCGGCTGATCACCGAGCGTTGCCCGGCGACCAGGGTGCTCATCCTGACCACGTTCGACCTGGACGAGTACGCCTTCGCCGGACTTCGCGCGGGCGCCTCCGGGTTCCTGCTCAAGAACGCGCTGCCCGCCGAACTGCTGGGCGCGATCCGTTCGGTGGCGGCGGGCGACGCGGTGGTCGCGCCCCGCGTCACCCGCCGCCTGTTGGAGACGTTCGCGCACCGGCTGCCGCAGCACGATCTCGGGCCCGGCGCCGAGGATCCCCGGCTGGCGCAGTTGACCGAGCGCGAACGCGGGGTGCTGATCGAGGTCGCCCGCGGCCTGTCCAACGCGGAGATCGCCGCCCGGCTGCATCTGTCGGACGCCACGATCAAGACCCATGTGAGCCGGGTGCTGGCCAAACTCGGCGTCCGCGACCGCGTGCAGGCCGTGGTGGTGGCGTACGAGAGCCGCCTGGTGCAACCGCTGTGAGATCCGGCGCCGCGTGGGTCGGGTACGTCCCGCGCGGCGCCGGGGATGCACTGGCGCGGCGTGCCGCCGGTGGCCGGGGTGCGGCCGGCCCGCATCACCGCGGCCGACCCGACGCACGCCACGCCGGCGGCGGCCACCGCGCAGAGCCCGATCGTCCAGCCGTCGTCGGTGTACACCTGCGGGATGACGAAGGTCTGCGCCGGCGCGCCGGGCCGGGCGACGGTGGAGACCTGGTAGGTGTGCGCCGACAGAATCGCGGTCAGGATCGCGGTGCCCACCGCGCTGCCGAACGACTGGGTCAGCGCCAACATGTGCGCGCCGATGCCCTGCTGCGCCTGCGGTACCGCCTATGGCGAAATGCCCTCGTCCCTCGTGAACGGTCAGACCCGTGTAATCGACGCGAGGTCGCGCACCTCGTCGGCGACGGTCGTCCACAGGGCGGCGGGCAGGTCGTGGCCGACGCCCGGAAAGGTCACCAGGCGGGCGCCCGGCACCGTGCGCGCGGTGACCCTGGCCGCGTGCACGCGCAGCAGCGGATCCTGTTCGCCGTGCAGGACCAGCGTCGGCCGGCGCAGCTCGCGCAGCTTCGGGCCGTGCCACCGGGCGCCGATCTGCCGGCTCTGCGCCTTCTTGTCGCGCGGGCCGCTGTCCACGTCGGCCTCGACCCACGCGCGGGCCGCGTCCTCGTCGAACGGGTAGTCGGGCGAGGCGATGCCGCGCCACACGGTGAGCGCGGCCTCGATGTCGCCCTCGCGTCCCGGCGGGAACTTCGCCCGGGCGAGCCGGGCGAGCAGCCCCGGTCGCAGGTAGCGCAGGACACGCAGGCCGGACACGTCGCTGGGCAGCGCGGCCGAGGAGGTGACGCCGAGCACCCGATCCGGGTGCCGCAGGGCGATTCGCTGCGCGATCACCCCGCCCAGCGAGTGGCCGAACACGTGCGCGCGCTGCCAGCCGAGGGCGTCCAGTACGGCGATCGCGTCGTCGACCATGTCTTCGGACGTGTAGGCCTCGCCGCGTTTGCCGAACAGCGCCCGGAACGGATTGCCGGTGGCGGTCTCCGGCAGCCGGGTGGATTCGCCGGCGTCGCGCTGGTCGTAGCGGGCGACGGCGAAGCCGGCTGCGGCGAACGCCTCGCACAGCCCGGCCGGCCACCAGAACCGGGCCGTGGCCAGGCCCATGATCAGCAACAACGGTTCGCCCTGCGCGCCTTCGAGCCGGTCGTAGGCCACCTCCACCGCGCCGTTGCGGGCGTGACGAGTCGGCGTCCACTGCAGGTCGGGCATGGCGATTCCCTTCGGTGCTTACTGCGATCAATGTTCGCAGTTTTCGATCACTAAGCTACTGCATACGTCGTTCGCAGAACAGGGGAGTCCGTGACCGAGCAGTCCGCGCAGAGCATCTGGCTACGTCCCGAGCGCGCCGCCCGCGGTCCGGCGCCGGAGTACGACCGGGACCGGATCGCCGCGGCCGGCGTCGCCCTGGCCGATGCGCAAGGGCTCGCGGCGGTCACGATGCGCGCGGTGGCGGTCGCCCTGGGCGCGGGCCCGGCATCCCTCTACCGGTACGTGGCCACGCGCGACGAACTCCTGGAGTTGATGACCGACCGGGTCAACGGCGAGATCTCCTACGCCGGACTCGACGGTGGGCACTGGCTCGACGACCTGCTCGCGCTGGCCCGGGAGAGCCGGCGCGTGCACCTCGCCCACCCGTGGCTGTCGGAGGCCGGCGCGTCGCGGACGTCGATGGGACCGCACGCGGTCGACTACCTGGACCACGCGATGGCCGCACTCGCCGATCTCCCGGTCGGCCCTCGGGTCAAGCTGGAGGCCGTCGGCATCCTCAACGCCGTCGTCGCCGCGCTGACCCGCGCCGAGATCGAACAACGCCTGGCCGGGAAGACCATGGCGCAGTGGCAGCGGGCCCAGGCCGAATACCTCGCCCACGTGGTCGAGGCGGGCCGCCATCCGCACCTGTCCGCCGTGCTGACCGGGACGCCTCCCGGCGCGGACGAGGAGCCGGCCGAACCGCTCTTCGACCGGTTGGTCACCCGGGTCCTGATCGGCCTCCTGCACCCCGAGGACACCGGCCGGGCCGGAACGTCGACGCGTGCGAGCGGGCGCGGATAGCATCGCAGCGCTGTGCCGCCGCATCCGCGCGCGCCACTCCCGGGTCGGGAGGACGCCGAGCCACGGAGAACGCCCATGCCCGAGATCTTCGCCGAGCTGTCCACGCCGCTGGTGGCCGACGCGTGCGTGCGTCACGGCGTACCGCTGCGCGTGGCGCCACCGGGCATCGGCGCGGTCGTGCCCGGACACCGCGTCGCCGGGCGGGTGTTGCCGGTTCGGCACTACGGCAGCGTGGACGTGTTCCTGGAGGCGTTCGGCGGAGCCGAGCCGGGCGACGTGCTGGTGATCGACAACGGCGGCCGGTCGGACGAGGCGTGCGTCGGCGACCTCGCGGTCCTGGAAGCCGAGGCGGCGGGGGTGGCGGCCCTGGTGGTGTGGGGGTTGCATCGCGATACGCCGGAACTGGTGGAGATCGCCCTGCCGGTGTTCAGCTACGGCGCCTTGCCGCCCGGACCGGTGCGGTTGGACGAGCGTGAACCCGAGGCGCTGAGCACGGCCCGGTTCGGGACGCACCTGGTGAGCACCGACGACCTGGTGTTCGGCGACGAGGACGGCGTGCTGTTCGTCGCCGCCGATCGGGCCGACGAGGTGCTCGCGACGGCCCATCGGATCCGCGACACCGAGCGCGAACAGGCCCGCCGGATCCGGGCCGGCGAGACGCTGCGCCGACAGACGACCTTCGACGAGTATCTGGCCCGCCGCGCGGTCGACCCGTCGTACACGTTCCGGCAACACCTGCGCCGCACCGGCGGGGCGATCGAGGAGTAGGCCGTCGGGCGTGCGGCGGGGCGCCCGGGGTCGAGTGGCGCGGCGCTCGCCCACCGGCGGGATCCGGTCGCCTCGACCGCGGCCGCGCACGACCCTCGCGCCGAGTTCACGGCGCGCGGTGCGGCTCCGGCGGGTCGGCCGCCCTGGCGAGCGCCAGGACCAGCGCGTCGTCGGTGAGCCGCAGGAGGCCGACATGCCGCATCAGGTCGTCCCCCAGCCGTTCCACCGCCACCACCGGATCGGCGTCCACCAGACGGCCCTCGCCGAACAACGCTCGGATGCGCTCGACCAGCGGATACGGCCCGCCCGTCGCGTCGCGCGCGTCCGCGAACCCGTCGGTCATCAAGAGCAGCAGATCGCCCTCGTGAAACGGCACCACCCACACGGGGGGCGGCTCCGGCTCCAGTTCGCCCAGGCCCAACGGCAGACCGGGATCCGGAGGTTCGAGCACATGCACACTGCCGTCCGCGTGGATCGCCACCGGTTCCTCGTGGCCGCGGTGGGCGAAGGCCACCCGGTCGGGACGGACCTCGGCCAGGAGCGCGGTGACGAACCTGTCCGCGGGCGCGTTCCTGGTCACGCTGACGTCGATGCGGCGGGCCACCGTGCTCAGTTCGGGTTCGTCGTAGGCGGCTTCGCGAAACGCGCCGATCGTGATCGCGGCCGTCCGAACCGCGCCCAGGCCCTTGCCGAGCACGTCGCCGATGATCAGCCGCACCCCGAACGGCGTGTCCAGCGCGATGTAGAGGTCGCCGCCGAGTTCGGCCTCCTCGGCCACCGCGAAATAGCGCACCGCCAGGCGCAGACCGCCCAGGTTGTCGCTCGGCGGCAGCAGGATCGCGCGCTGCGCGGCGACGGCCACCTCGGAGACGGCGACCAGGGACCGCTCGCGGCGGATCCGGGCGGCGGACAGGTACATGGCCAGCGCGGTCGCCATGACGTACATCCACGTACTGACCTCGAAGAGATCGTTGTACTCCGGGCCGAGATACCCGTCGTTGGCGGCCAACCAGTAGCGCAACGGCAGCGAGACGCCGCCGATGACCAGGATCGCCACCGGCGGCGCGGTGGCGGCGGCGAGAGTCGGCGCGAGGAGCAGGAACGGATAGAAGACCGTCGAGGTTCCGGTGGCCAGGTCCACCACCGTGACCACGACGAGAATTCCCACGGGCAGCGCGACCTGCCGGAGCAGCGACCGGGTCGCCGACCCGGCCACCCGCGGCGGTGCCAGGCTGTTCATCGTTGTGTCCATGATCGCCGGCAGGGCGGCGCCGTGTCGTCGCGCAGCGCCCGCCGAACAGGTGAAGCCGCCCGAACGGACGCGACGGACGACGCGTACCCGAACGGGCCCGGCGTCCGGCCCGCGAGTGCCGGACCCGGCGCCGCGACCGGAACGGCGCCCCCGCTCCCGGGCGCGGCGTCGGGACACCCGCGAACGACTACCCGGCCTGCGGTTCGCTCCGGATGATGGCGAAGGGTGCGCCGAACGGGTCGGCCAGCCACGCGAGGCGGCCCACCTGCGGGACGTCGGCGGCGGGCATGAGCACCGTTCCGCCGTGCTGCCGCGCCTTGGCGACGATGTCGTCGGCGTCCGCGACCTCGAAGTAGGCGATCCAGTGCGGGTCCTGGCCGTTCGAGTCCGGAACGACGCCGCCGAAGGAGGCGTCCTGCTGCTCGCCCTCGGCCGTGGACAGCACGGTGTACGTCATCGCGGGCATCTCGAAGTCCTGCGCACGCCAGCCGAACAGCCCGCCGTAGAAGGAGGTTGCCACGTCGAGTTCGACGCCGTGCAGTTCGACCCAGGACAGCGAGTTCGGCTTGCCCACCAGCTCCGAGCCCTGGAACGTGCCGGATTGCCAGATGGCGAACTCGGCGCCGGCCGGGTCGGTGAGCGGCGACATCCGGCCCATCTCCATGACGTCGAACGGCTCCACCCGGACCGTGCCGCCGGCCTGCTTCGCGGCCCGGGCGGTGGCGTCGGCGTCGGGCGTCTTGAAGTAGACGGTCCAGGCGGACGAAGCGCCCTCCTCGGTGAGCGGGCCGATGCCGCCGATGGTCTTGCCGTCCTGCATGAACAGGCCGTAGCCGCCGGCGTCGGGTCCGGCGGACTGGAAGTCCCAGCCGAAGACGGCGGTGTAGAAGGCGGCCGCCGCGGTGGTGTCGGGGCTGCCGAGGTCGAGCCAGTTCGGCGCGCCGGTCACGTAGTCGGTGCTGAGCATGTCGCTCCTTCATCGGACTTCATGGGACCATCTGACCCGTTTCGGTCCGGATTGACACGTATTGTTCGGACGCGTCAAGTCTGGCTTCGGAAGCCGGTGCGAGGCTCGCGAACGCGCGGGTCCGGGAACGACGGATTCGCCGTGCTGCGCCGAAGGAGTGAGCGAGCCGACGCTCGTCATCCCACGGACACGCCGGCGAAGATCTCCCGGAGCACGCGGTCGTTGCCGGCCGGATCGCCGTCCGCCTCGGGTTCGGGCGCCGGCGCGTGCTCGGTGATGCCGAGTCCGGCGAGCGGGAACGCGTCGGTCAGCGCACAGAGCGCCGCGCGCAGCCGCGCGGGGGACAGGCCCTCGGGCTCGGGGAAGGACAGCGCGGTGAACTGCTCGGGATCCAGGACGTCGAGATCGATGTGGATGTAGACGTGCGTGGCCCCGGTCTCGGCCACGGCGGCGACCAGCGCGCTCGGCTCGTCGAGGCGGTCGACGGACACCCGTCGAATCCGCGCGGAGTCGATGAACCGCTGCTCGGCGGGGTCGATGGACCGTACACCGGCGAGCACGAGCCGTTCGGCGGAGAGCCATTGTCCGGGCGGAGGGAGCAGGGCGGCGGGCCCCTGGCCGAGCACGGTGCGCAGCACCATGCCGTGGAAGCCGCCGGAGGGCGAGGAGTCGGGGGTGTTCAGGTCCGGATGGGCGTCGAACCACACCACCGCCAGGCGATCGCCGTGCCGGCCCACGGCGTGGGCGATCGGGGCGAGTTCGACACCGCAGTCGCCGCCCACGGTGAACAGGGCCGCCTCGCCCCACCCTTCCAGCGCCTGCCTGCTCGCGGCCAACGTGCGGGTCAGCACGTCGAGTTGCCGTACGCCGTCCCGATCGGGCGCCGGATCCGCGTCGACGCTCACGAAGGTGCGTCGTACGGCGGGCAGCAGCGCGCTCAACCAGTGGGCTCCCGCGACGAGGCGGCGCGCGTCGACGGCGCTCGAACCCTGCCATTGCGGGACCACCAGCATGTGTTCGAGCGGTAGTGCCGAATAGGTATGCTCCATACGGCATATATTTACAGGGTGGTCGTGGCCTGTCCAGGGATTTGTCCAGTGTGGGCCGGGCGAACGCGCCGGCCGTCCCGTGCGGATCTCGGGCCCCGGGTGCGCGGTTCAGGGGACGACGGTGACCGGCCGGCGGGCCGAGCGGACCAGGCGGATGGCCACGGAGCCGATCAGGCGGTGGCCGAAGCGTTCGGAGGCGCCGACCACGACCGCGTCGGCGCGTACCTCGTCGGCCACCTTGGCGATCTGGTGCGCGACGTCGCCGCGTGCCTCGACGAAGCGGTGCCGTACCCGCAGTTCGGCGGCTCGTCGGGCGATGTAGTCCGCGATGTCGCGCATCGTGTCCTCGTGCGCCTGCTCCATCACCTCGGCGCCCTCGGGCGTGGTGGCGGCGAGCCCGAGCGGCGCGCGTACGTAGACGCCGACCAGTTCCGCGCCGCCGCGACGGGCCTGGCCCAGTGCGTAGTCGGCGGCGCGGAGGGAGGTTCGGGAACCGTCCACGCCGACCAGTACGGCACGGGGCCCGTCCGTACCGAGTTCGAACGCCGGCGGCGGCGCGGGGCTGGTCACCGGGGATCCTCCTCGGGGGGCGTGGGCACGGGCGGGCCGACGGCGGTTGCCGGGTGGCCGACTCGCCCGGGCCCTGTCCGGCGGACCCTGGCGGGTTTGCCGGACAGGGCCTAGTCGGAGTCGCCGGCCTTGCGGTGTTCGACCACCGAGTCCGGACCCGGCGACATGATCGTTTCGTGCCCGTTGGCGGCTCGTACCCGAAACGGCGGCGTGCCGTCGGGGCCCAGGACCTCGATGATCTCCACGAAATGGTCTTCCTGGCCGACGACTCGGCCGTGGATGAGAAGGCGATCACCCTTGGTGGCGTGCATGTCGACTGGCTCCTCTGGGGTGGATGGCGTGCGGTGGGACAGCAGGATATTCGAATGGTAACAGGATGATCACTGTGGGTGAGTAGTGCTCGGCCGCGGGTCCTGGTCGACGGCTGGAGTCCCGGCTCGATCTCTCCTACAGTGCGTAGGAGTTGCTTTGCCGGGTGAGGGGACGTGTGCGATGGCGCGGTTTGCGGGCGGCGGGCCGGCGACCCCGGCGGACGGGGTGCGCCCGGCGCCGGTCCAGGGCGGGGCGGTGTTCGACGCGGTCCCCGCCGAGGTGCCCCGGGCCCGGCGCGTGCTGGTCGCGGCCCTGCGCCGGTGGGACGTGCACGAGGACGACGTACACAGCGCACAACTGGTCGCGTGCGAGCTGCTGAGCAACGCGGTTCGCTACGGCAGCGGGCCGACGATGGACCTGGACGTGCGGATGGACGATGTGCACATACACCTGGCCGTGCGCAACCGGCATGCCCGACCCAGGCGCCTGGCGAGGTCCAACGGATCCGTCGCGCCGATCGGGTCGCCCGAACCGGACGAGGCGTCGAAGCCGAGCGAGTCGGTGTGGGGCAGCGAGTGCGGCCGAGGTCTGCGCCTGGTCGAGGCGTTGGCTCTGGAGTGGGGGAGTAGGCCACTGGCGGGCGAGCTGCTGGTGTGGGCCATGATCGCGCGTGTCGACGCCGCGCGGCCGGCCTGACCGAGGACGCGGTCGGTGGTGGCGCGGGTTCGCGCGCCACCGGGTGACCGCCTGCCACGCGGGCTCACGTTCGCCCGACGGCCCGCGGCGCGGGTAGTGCCCGCCCGGGATGACGGTCTGCGGCGCGTTCGGCCATCGGCGCGCGAACGAGGCCGGATGGGAACACGCGCCGGTGCTGTGACACCGGACCGGGGCGGTGCCGAAGTGCACGGTGCCGATCAGGGTCGTGCTCGGCGCCGGGCCCATGCGATCGCCACGCCCGACAACACGGCCCGGGCGGGGAACGTGCTCATCGCCCGCCGCGCTCGTGCTCGATCCGGCGGGCGAGTTCGCGCAGGTCCTCCAGCTCCGATACCTCCAGCCCGCCGACGAGTTGGGCGAGGGCCACCCGTCGGGCCGGCGCGGACGCCGCGGCGAGCGCCGAACTCACCGAGGAGGAGACGTAGTCGGCCTCGGTCACGGTCGGCCGGTACACGAACGCCTGCCCCTCCCGGGCCCTGGCCAACAGGCCGCGCTCGGCCAGCCGATTGCACACGGTCTGCACGGTCGTGTAGGCGCCACGCGAGGGCTCGGCCAACTCGGCGCGGACGCGCTCGACGGTACCGGCTTCGATCCGCCACAACACGGACATGATCTCCGCCTGCAACTCCCCCTGCACCCGGGGCGACTCGTGCACCGCGTCCCTCCGTCCTCCGTGTCCGGGTATACCCGGCTCCCGGTCGGCTGCGGATTCCGACGGTACCTGTTCGCGGGCGTGGATCGATGCCCCCGGCTTGCCGTAAGTCGCGGATATTGCGGTGTTTCACGTCGATTCGCGGATGCCGGGTGCCAGAGCGCGGCCATCGGCGGG
Source organism: Embleya sp. NPDC025285 (assembly GCF_055558835.1). Classification (NCBI taxonomy): domain Bacteria; kingdom Bacillati; phylum Actinomycetota; class Actinomycetes; order Kitasatosporales; family Streptomycetaceae; genus Embleya; species Embleya sp. NPDC025285. The sequence continues at coordinate 48,740 of NZ_JBVHLU010000048.1, read as the reverse complement.
AGTGCGCGTCGGGCCCGCCGACACGGCCGCGGGATCGGTGTTCCCGAAGGTTCTTCGGCGCCGGCCTGCATCGGTGTCGGCACCGGCGAGTACGCACGCCTTCACCTCCGACAACCGGGACACCTCGCGTGCCCCGGCGGAGACCCGTTCCACGTGCGTGCGCCGCGACGCGATCGTGGAGATCGGCGTTCGCGGCGGCGCCGACGACTTCGGGCTGATCCGGTTGCCGACGGGCACCGGCCGCCTCGCTCCCCCCGACTGAGCGGGTGGGGCGGGCGGCCGGGTGGTTCGGGCTTCGGTGTCTCGGGCTTCGGGGCTCGGGTCGGCGACTCGGGGGCTCGGCCCGGTGGGTCAACGCGCGGCCGGGGCCGGGATCCGGGTCGCGACGGGGGAGGAGGTCACGGGCGAGGTCGCCGGGGCGGGGCGCTCACGCAGCAGCAGGCCGGCGGTCAGCGCGACCAGGACGGCGGTGAGGCCGTGGACGCCGAGAGCCTTCGCCGCCGAACCGTCGTTGCCCAGCACGATCACCATGTCGCCGGCGGGCACGAAGGTGATGGCCGCCAGCGCCCAGCCCAGTGCCCGCCGGTGGCCGGTCAGCAGCAGCGCGAAGACGACCAGTCCGGAGCCCAAATCACGCACACCCTTGACGGCCAGAAACGCGGTGCCCTCGTGCTCGGGCCAACTCGGCAGGCCGAACCCGGACGCGGTGGACTGCGGGGCGATCAGGTAGGCGAGCCCGATGTAGACGATGAACAGGCCACCGAGAGCGGCGAGGGTCGTGGTGAGGTTCCTGATGTTCATGAGATCTCCCGAATGAAGTGATGGTCCCGGTCGAGCGGTTCGTGAGCGAACCCGCCTTGCGGGAGGCGGTCTTCGTCTGCCTGGAAGAACTTTCGCCGGGGACTCCTGGAAGGCACATGGAGGCGACTTGGAGCGCGTTCGAGGACCGGGGCAGTACCCGGGCAGTGCCCCGGGGACCATGTTGGGGATCACCCGGCGCACCCACGACCGCGTGGCTTGACCGGGAAGTAGTTAGGGGCCATATTAGTTGCTGTGGAACATGAACCGATGCCTGAGGAAACCCCCACGCTCGACCAGGCGGCGTATCAGATCCGGCGCTACGGGCTCGATGTCGACCCGCAGGCGGTGCTGGTCGCCGTGCGTTTGATGGCGGCGGGGGCGCGGCTGGGCCAGGCGGTCGAGGTGCACTTCTCCAGGTTCGGCCTGTCCGCGGGGCGATATCGGCTGCTGGCGGCCCTGGAGGACGCAGACGGGGAGATGTCCCCTTCGGGCCTGGCGGACGTGCTCGGGGTGTCCCGGGCCACTGTGACGGGACTGCTCGGCGGTCTGGAGCGGGAAGGGTTGCTGCTTCGCCGACCCTCCGCCGAGGACGGCCGCTCCGCCGTGGCCGTGTTGACCGCGCGAGGGGCGCGGAAGATGCGTGACCTGGCCCCGGAGCACTTCGGTCGACTCCAGGAGATGGTCGGCGCGCTCGATCCCGAGGAGCGCGCCGTCTTCCTGGAGTTGCTCGGTCGTCTCGTCCGTGGGATCCCGGCGCTGACGCGGGAGTAGCGGGACCACGAGGCATCCCTGTTCGACGCCGTCCCGGCGTGTCGCGTCCGTGCGACGCGCCGCCGGGACGGCCTTTGTTCGGCCATATAATTAGGGAGCTAATCAAATGTCTGAAACGGAGACCGAAAACCGTATGGGACAAGGCCGTTCGTCCGCCCGGGGCTCCGGTCCGCCGCCGTTCACGCTGTGGCGCGAGGTGCTCGTCGCCTACCTCGCCCCCGCACTGACCGCCGGCGCCGGCGGCGTGGCCACCGGGCAGCGCGACCTGACCATCGCGGCCTGCACCTCGATCGCGGGCACCTCGGCGATCGTGGCCGCGCTGGTCGGCGCCCGCCTTCGGCGCCGCGGCGCGAGGCGCACGTGGCTGACCACGACGCCGCGCCTGGTCCCGACCGTCGTCCTGGCCGTCGCGGTCGCCACCCTCGCGGGCCTGGTCGGCTGGTTCGTCGGCGGCCACATACCGGAGCGGATCATCCCGCACCACGGCTCGTGGCCCGAACGCCTCCGTCTGGACCTGCCCATTTCGGCGGCCCTGGCCACCACCATCATCACGTGGCGCTGGCGCGGGGCGTCGAAACAGCGGCGACCGGGCCCGTAGCCCATCCGCAAACCCCGCCCGAACTCCCGCACCACCACCGACCAGGAAAGACGGAACACATGATCGTCGTCATGGGCGCCACCGGCGCCACCGGAAGCGCCCTCCTGCACCGCCTCGTCACCCTCGGCATACCGAGCCGGGCGCTCAGCCGCGACCCCGAACGGCTGTGGGCGGGCCTCGACGATACGGCGCGCCGCCTCGTCGAGGCCCGAGCGGCCGACGCGGGCGACCCGCAATCGTTGCGCGATGCCTTCCACGGTGCGAGTCGACTGTTCCTGGCCATGGCGAACAGCCCCGAACAGCCCGCGCTGGAGACCCGCGCCATCCACGCCGCCGCGGCGGTCGGCATCGAACACGTCGTCAAACTCTCCGCCCCGGCCGCGACCGCGGACTCCCCGGTCGCCGTCTCCCGATGGCACCACGCCATCGAGGAGACCCTGCGTGACTCCGGTCTGTCCCACACCGTGCTGCGCCCCTACGCGTTCATGCAGAAACTGCTCACCCTCGCACCGGCGGTCGCCGCTCAAAGCGTCGTCCACGGGGCGATGGCGGACGCGGCCTGCAACTACGTCGACTGTCGCGACATCGCGGACGTGGCCGCCGAGGTGCTGACCCGCCCCGAACTCACCGGGCGGACCTACACCCTCACCGGGAGTCGAACCTTCAGCCATCCGCAACTCGTCGAACTGCTCGGCCTCCTGCTGGGTCGGCCGATCCGCCACGTCGACCTGCCGCCCCGGGTCATGCGCGACCACCTGATCGAACGCGCCGGCCTGCCGGCCTGGCTCGCCGACCATGTGGTGGAGATCCAGCAACTGGCCGTGACCAGGCCGGAGGAACCCACCGACACCGTGGCGAGCCTGCTCGGCCGACCGCCCCGGACGCTGGAGGCCTTCCTCGGCGAGAACATCGAACAATTCCGCTGAGCCCGCTTCGCGACCCGCGCGTGCGCCCGCGCCGCAGAAAGCCCCGGGGGACGCCGGATGCCCGTTTCCGCCCCACATGCCGGCCAGGGCGTGCCGAAGCCGGGGGTCAGACGCCGTCGGGCGGCGGGTTCTGCCCTCGGTCGGGGTCGTGCAGGGCGGCGAAGTGCACGTTGGCGGTCAAGGACTGGAACGCGTAGGTGAGTTGCTCGTAGTCCTCGCGTCGGACTTCGAGCTGTTTGGTGACCTGCACGGTGCGCCGCCCGGTACCGGTGGCGGTGTTGGCGTCGGTGTCGGGGAAGAGCATCGCGGTGTGTACCGTGCCCGGTTCGCGGGGGTCGCCGGAGCGGGTGAAGACGATGAAGTCCCAGGTCTGGGCGCCGCCCGCGGCCGTGCCCGGGTCGCGCAGTCGCAATGCGTAGGCCGGCGGTTGTCGCCATACCTGGAGCGGTGCGAGAACGGTGAGCGTGGGGCCGACCGCGCGCCAGGTCGGCACCGGCCGGCCGATGTGGTGCATGTCGCCGAACAGGTCGCGGCGCAGTTCCGCGTAGCGGGGCGCGATGGCGGCCAGGCCCTCGACCGCGGCGGCGAGGTCCATCCGGCTGTCGCAATAACTCAGGCTGTGTTCACGGGATTCGAGTTGCCCGCGAAGCCACGGCTTGAGGACCGAGTCCAGTGCGCCGAGGCGGTACGCGTCCTCGGCGCACTCCGCGGTGAACAGGGCCGCGTGGTACAGACCTCGATACTGCGCCGCCAGATCCATGTGCTCCCCTTGGCCCGTCGCGGGATCGCCGGTGCCGTGGCCGGAACGTTTTCGCGTCCCGGTCCCGCCATCGGAGATCAGGCTATGCCTGTTCGCGAGGGCCGCCGGGGGCGGCGGTTGTCAGCGACCCAGTTGGGTGTAGGTCTTGAACGTGTACAGGCCGTCCAGCGTGACCGAGTTCGCACCGCCGGGCGAGGGCAGGTTGTTGCGGTGGTTGAGGACGGCGCCGAGCGGGCCACAGTCGGTCGCGGCGGGAATCGCGACGGTGTTGTCCCACAGCGTGCCCTTGAGAATGGGCGGGTCCTTGGAGATCCATTCGTTGGGGCCCTTGCGCATCATGGTCAGCCGGATCGGCTGCTCGGCGGTGCCGATCGAGCAGTGCTCGGGCAGGAGCGGACCGCTCAGGGCGAAGGTGACGTCCAGACCGCCGGCCGAGGTGCCGTGCGACAGGAAGTCGAACCAACCGCCGTACTTCGTCTCGACGTTCACCCCGAGCATCGGCGCGCGCTCGGGCAGTCCGGGAATGTTGGGCAGGCCGCCGGTCGCCGGGCTGGGCGTCGCGTGCATCGCGCCGAAGACCTGTCCGGTCGAGCCGTCCGGCAGCGGACCCTCCGCGTGCGTGATGGTCATCGGACGCAGCGGCACGGTGAGCCCGCCGAGCTTCATGTCGCCGGTGGCGACGTGTACTTCGCAGCGCCACTTGTCCGGATCCGCGCCTGCGGGCAGGGTCGGACAGTCGGTGAAGTCGAAGGTGGGCAGCGGTGCGGCGGCCGAGGCGGGCGCCGCCCGAGCCGCGGCCCGCCCGTCGGCGAGGGCGGGTGCGGCGGACAGTCCCACCGCACCGAGTGCGAGCCCGGCACAGGCGGCGGTCCGGACCCATCGACGGCTCCTCTTGCGATCCACAACGATCGTCCCCTTGATCGGTATGCACGACTGAGTCCCCTCGAAGGTAGGGAAGTCGACCCGCACGCAGAATCCGGCTACCCCCAGGGCAGGCACTGGTGCCGGCCCCATCCCGCGCCTGCCGCCTGCGCCATGGGCGTCAGGTGATCGGGGCGCCGGGCCGGAGCGGGGCGCCGGTGGGGGAGGTGGGAACGGCGGGACGGGGGAGCTTTTTGTAGTAGAACGTGCAGTCCCGGAGCGTGCCGTCCGGGGTGGCCGCGTATTCGGGGACCACGCCGTAGCGGGTCCAGCCGGCCCGGCGATAGAGGTGGTCGGCGGTGCTCTCGGCCTCGGTGTCCAGGAGCAGGAGGGGGTGGCTCCGGCGTGCGCGGCGGCCTGTTCGGCCGACTCCGGCTCGCTGCGGTGGCGCTCCTGGGTCCGCGTCGTGCGCAGCACCTCGGCGATCAACTCGTCCTTGCCGCCGAAGTGTTGGTACAGCGAGCGGCGGGCCACGTCCGCCTTCTTGAGGATCGCGTCGACGCCGACGTGGACGCCGTGCTCGTAGGTGAGGTCGCGAGCGGCGTCGAGCAGGCGTTCGCGCGGGCCGGCGATAGGCGCGGACCGTCCTCGACGCCGCCGGCCACGAGGTCGACGCGGGTCGTGCGGTGTCGCCGATCGGGGCCGCCGTCTCAGCGGCCCCGATGCCGGCCCCGGGCGGCGGGCATCGGCACCGGGGCGGCCCCGCCCTTGCCGGGCCTGCCGTGATCGGCCGCCGCCAGGATCGCCGCCAGCGCGGTGGTCACCGGGACCGAGGCGACCAGGCCGATGCTGCCGACCAGGGTGCGGGCGATCTCCTCCGCGACGATCTCGCTGGTGGCCACGTCCAGGACGTCCCGACGGGCGATCGAGAACAGCAGCATCAGCGGCAACGCCGCGCCCGCGTAGGCCAATACCAGGGTGTTGACGGTGGACGCGATGTGATCGCGACCGATCCGGATGCCCGCCCGATACAACCGACGGGCCGTCATGGTCGGGTCGGCCTGCTTGAGTTCCCATACCGCCGACGTCTGAGTGACCGTCACATCGTCCAGGACGCCCAACGATCCGATGATGAACCCGGCCAACAACAGACCGTGCAACTCGATGTCGGGATACAACGCGTGCACCAGGCCGGTCTCGTCGGAGGTGTTGCCGGTCAGATGCGCCCAACCGATGAACAGCGAGCCCAGGACCCCGATCAGGGACAGCGATACCAGGGTGCCGACCACCGCGACCGAGGTCCGCGCGGATATCCCGTGGCACAGGTACAGGGCCACGAACATGATCGCGCTGCCGCCGACGACCGCGACCAGGAGCGGATCGGACCCGTGCAGGATCGCGGGCAGGATGAAGAACGACAGGACCGCGAAGCTGATCGCCAAAGCGATCAGCGCGGTCAGGCCGCGCAGACGCCCGACCACGATCACCGCGACCGCGAACAGGCCGGCGAGCAGCAACATCGGCGGACCGCGCCGGACGTCGATCACCGAGTATCTCAGGTCCTCGGGCGCGTTGGGAGCGTACGCGAGCACCACCCCCTGCCCGACCGAGAACCGGCGCAACTCGGTCGGCCGGACCAGTTCGGTGACCGAGCGACCCTTGTCGGCGCCCGAGGTGACCTCGATCGTGGCCCGGTGGCAGTCGGCGCGCGCGGCGCCCGAGCCGGGCGCGGTGGAGGCGCCGGGGGAGGGCGGGGGCCAGGGCACGCCGCCCGGTTCGGCGGCGGGGTCGCCGGGCGGCGCGGCGTGCCCGTCGGCCGATCCGGGCGGGTCGGACGCGGCATCGGGGGCGGACGGGCCCGCCGCGCCGGCGAAGGCCTCGGCGTCGGCCCGGGCGCAGGGCAGTTCCTCGACCTTGGTGACCCGTCCGTCGCGGGTCTCCTGGTCGAAGCCCACCCCGGTACGCGGATGCGCTGGTGTGCTGCCCGGCCACAGCATCACCAGGCCCACCACCACGGCCGCCGCGAACGGGATCAGGACGGCGGCCACCAGGCGGCGCAGCCGGGCCGAGACGGGCGAGGGTGGTCCGTGCGCGTGACTGTGCCCGTGTGCGTGGCCGTGGCCGGCCGCGTGGTGTCGGTGGCCCGGCGCGTCGTCGGATGCGTCGGGGGCATCGTCCGTACCGCCGCGATGCGTTCGTGTGCCGCCCATGCCGCGTCCCCTCCCGGTCCGGTCGACGGGTCATCGTGCCGGAGTCCCGGCCGGAAGCGTATCGGGCCGGGCGCCCGGCTCCGGTGCCGCTCACCGCCGCGGCCCGGCGCGAGCATCCGGGTGATCGGCGCAAGCCCCTTGCGCGGAATCGGTTGGAAGCCGCAAGATTCTTGCCTGCCGGCCAGGTTCCGGGCCTGGAGTTTTGCGTGGGCAGTGCCGAGGAGTGGAGCGCCGAGCATGGCCGAGATCGACAGCATCGACCACAACATCCTGCGCATGCTGCGCGAGGACGGACGGCGGACCTTCTCCGAGATGGCGGGCCAGATCGGCCTGTCCGTCGCGGCGGTCAAGCGCCGTGTGGACCGGATGCGCGAGGAGGGTGTGATCACCGGCTTCACGGTCCAGATCGACCACGCCAAGCTCGGCTGGGGGGTGGAGGCGTTCACCGAGCTGCGCTACCCCGGCAGCATGCCGGTCAGCGAGATCGTCCGCACCGCGACGGACACGCCCGAGGTGCAGGCCGTGTACACGATCGCCGGCGACCCGGACGCCCTCATCCACGTCCGTGTTCGCGACATCACCCACCTCCAACAGGTCATCGACCACCTGCGCCGCAACGGCAACGTCACGGGCACCAAGACGCTCATGGTGCTCGGCTCCTGGACCAAGGAGAGCTGACGAGGAGGGCATCCGGGCCGGCCCACCCCACCCTCACCCGCGTCCGCGTCGTGCCGGCCCTCGAAACCGGTTGAGGGGATGTCCAGGGTTCGAGGCATGAGTGAGCGCGGTTTTCGCATCACGGTTCGCGGTGCCTTCGATGGACTGAGTGACGCGCAGCGGGCCGAGTTGCTCGCACGGGCGGCCGAGCACGACGTGCTGCGGGCCGCCTTCACCACGGAGGGGCAGCTGACCTACGATCCGGCGGCGCGGCCCTTCTTCACGTGCCGCTTCCTGGACTCCGGGGAGGCGGAAGAGGACATCGTCCCGGCGACCGCCCGGGCGCCGGCCGGCGCACAGGCGCGGCTGGACGAGCGCGGCTACGGCTACAAGAACCTCAAGACGCAGGCCGTGGACGTCTCCCAGGCGGCCCTGTCCGAGCGCCAACGCAAGGCCCGCGCGGCCGGCCGGGTCGGCGGTGGGCCGCTCTCGTAAGCCGGCCGGTCCCGCGATCGGCCGCGATCGACCGGTCCGGCAACCGGTCGGTCCCGGCAATCGGTCGGTTCGCGCGCGGCTAGGACGCGGTGGCGACACCGGTGTTCGTATCGGGTTCGGTGGTGCGCGGCGCGAACGGGAACGCCTCGCGGAGGACCCAGTTGCCGTCGTCGTCGCCGACGACCAGGTCGAGCCGGTCGACCCGGGCGGTCAACGGCAGTCGGCCGCTCACCTCCTGCGCCAGCGCCCGCAGTTCGTCGGGGCCCTGCCCCAGGGCGACGGTCAGGTGCGGACCGACGTCGTCGGGGTCGTCCAGGTACGCGCCGCCATAGGGGAGATGGTCCGGCCAGCGGTCGGATACCGCCTCGATCAGGCGCGACACCGGCTCGGCCGGATCGGGCGCGAGCCACAACCCGCGGTGGAACTGGCCGACCCGGGCGAAGACCAGGTCCAGCGCGGGGCACCCGGCGGCGATGTCGGCGAGCGCGGCCAGGTCCGCGGGCCCGATGTCGGAGGGCGGTAGCCAGGGATAGAGCACCGTGACATGCGCCGGGATGCCCTCGGCGCTGCGCGGGTCGTAGCGCTCGCGCCAGGGCTCGACGACCTGCTCGACGTCGGGGACCAGCAACACCAGGGCACTCGCCGCGTTCCGTTGGGCCATTCCCGCAGTGTACGGTCCGCGTCCGGGCATACCGGCGGATCGTCGGATCACCGGCCGAGGTGTTTCGCCGACCGGGAGTCGCCTCCGGCAGGGGTGGGTTCGAGGCGCGCGTTCCGGGGGCACTCGTCCCGGCATGGCTGTGTTGAGAACCTTCGCGCGTCCCATGCTGGCCTCGATCTACGTGCTGCAGGGGTACGACGCCGTGCTGCGTCCGGACCGCGTGGTGCCGGTCGCCGAACCGGTGGTGCGGCGGATCGCCGGGCTGGTGCCGATCGTGCCGGCCGACATCCGTACGGCGGTACGCCTGAACGGCGGCGTGCAACTGGTCGCCGGCACGCTGCTCGCCCTCGGCCGGGTGCCGCGCCTGTCCGCGCTCGCGCTCGCCGCCACCCTGGTGCCCACCACTCTTGCCGGACATCGCTTCTGGGATGCCGAGGACAAGCAGGAACGGGCGGGTCAGCGCGTCCACTTCCTCAAGAACGTGTCGATGCTCGGGGGTCTGCTGATCGCCTCCGCCGACACCGGCGGCAAGCCCTCACTCGCGTGGCGCAGCCGGCACCGGGCGCACGCCCTCCGGCACGACGTCGGCCTCGCCCGCCGAACCGCCCAGGCCGGCGCGGCGTCCACGAGCGTGGCTCATCGCCTGGGTGATCTGGTTCCCGGCCACTAGGGAGCCCCCACGTCCCCCTGGGCGGGCCGATGGGCGAGGTGGCGTGCCCTTCGGCACGTTGGTCCACCTCGCCCGTGTTCGGCGTGAGGGCGGCTCGCCCGCGCCGCGCTTCCCCCCGGTCGGCGCAGCGCGGGCGAACCGGCCCGATCAGCCCAGTGCGCGAGCGTCCGAGGCGATCAACCCGGCCCGGGGGGCCGGGATGGTGCGGCCGGCCTGGTTGTCGGCCCAGCGGGCGAGTGCCTGGTACTGGTCGTGGGCGAGCATCGTGGTCAGGGTCGCGATCGCGTTGCGGTCGGCGGCGGAGGTCAGGATCAGGTGGGCGAGGCCGGTCCGCGAGGCGGTGACGGTGAAGGTCGACTCCGCGACCGTGGTGCCGCCCGGGCCCTTGGCCTCGGCCCGCAGCGTGTGCGCGCCGAGCGGCAGCGTGCCCGAGTCGATCGGCGTACCGGCGGCGAATTCCCGCCCGTCCAGCGTGAGTCGGACCGTTTCGGCGCCTGTGGTGCGGAGCGAGGGGACCGGGTTGCTCGCGCGCTCGACCTGGGCGCCGGCGGCCGGTGCGAGCACCTCGACGGTGGGTGCGGCGGGCGGCTCGGGAGTGCCGGTCTGGCGCCAGGCGGCGTTCCAGCCGGCCAGCTCGGCGGGACGGTTGGTGATGATCGCGTCCGCGCCGCCCGCCTCCAGGGTCTTCCACCCGGTCGCGTCGTCGACCGTCCAGACCATGACCGCGACGCCGGCGCGGTGCAGGTCGGCGACCACACCGGGGCGCTTGGCCAGGCCGGCGGCCGAGGGGTTGTAGGCCTTGAGGTCGAGCTGTTTGGCGAGCGCGACCGGATCCGCGTCCAGGTTGCCGCGCAGCAGACCGAGCGGCAGATCGGGGGCCAGTTCGTGGGTGAGGGTGAGCGCGTCGACCTCGAAGCTCTGGACGAAGACCCGGCCGCTCATGCCGGTGTCGCGGATGTCCTCGACGATCCGGGAGACCTCGTCCTTGCTGTGCTTGCCCTTGATCTCCAGGAGCAGGTTGCCGCCGCGCGTGCGCAGGTCCTCCAGTTGCGCGCGCAGGGTCGGCACTCGGGCCCCGGTGTGCAGCGGGGAGAACCACGAGCCGGCGTCCAGGGCGGCGAGTTGAGCGGCCGTCAGGTCGCGGATCCGGCCCTTGCCGTCGGTGGTCCGGTCGACCGTGTCGTCGTGCAGGATGTGCGGGATGCCGTCCTTGCTGGGCTGGACGTCGTTCTCGATCCAGTCGGCACCGGCCCGGCGGGCGGTCTCGTCGGAGATCAGCGTGTTCTCCGGCGCGGCGGAGGACGCGCCGCGGTGCGCGATCACGGTGAGCGGGGCGCCGGGCGCGCGCAGGTAGGCGTTCGCCTCCGGGGCCAGTCGGGTGACCTTGACGTCGTCGAAGGAGACCCGCGAACCGTTGACGAGCAGCGCCTGTGCGCCGTCGGCGGAGCGCTGGACCCGGGTGCTGCGCAACGCCTCGCGGCCGTCCACGACCAGTCGTGCCCGGCTGCCGTGCACCTCCACCGCGACTCGCACGTCCCGGCCGGTCCCGGCGGCGGCCGGCGCCGAACCGGTGTCGGTCACATTCCACGCGTCGCCGGTGGTGCGCTGGGCGAACTCCAGGCCGTTGGCGGCGGTGGTACCGGTGCGCATGGTCGCGATGGACCACGGGGTCGTGCCGGCGGCGGGCACGTCCAGGCCGAACGCGGTCCAGCGTGCGGCGTCGACGGCGCTCTCGAAGCGGACGACCGCCTCGAAGCGGAAGTCGTCCAGATGCCGGCCGAAGGTGATCCGGCTCTGTTGGCCGGAGTTCGCCGAGGTGCCGACCAGGCGGCCGTTCTCGACCTTCCAAGCACCCTCGACCGCCCGCCACCCGGTGGGTAGCGCGGAGCCGGTGAAGTCCTCGGACACGACTACGTCGCCGGCGGGCGGCGCGGCGGGGGCGTCCGGGGCGGCTACCGAGACGCCGGTCAGGGTGGCGGTGGCGCCGATCCCGAGGGCGGCGACCACGGCGCCGACGCGGAGTCGGGAGCGATGCCGCCGAGGCAGCCGGAACGGGGACGAAGTTGTCTGCGAAGGCATGTTCGAAACGCTAGGGAGCGTGGGCGAACCCCCGATCACGCGACGCTGAAGCTCTGCCCAACGGTCGGGTACGCGCGGTGGTCGGCCGGTGGTTGTGCGTAGGTCGCCCGGGTGGCTCTCCGCCGCCACGAGGGGTGTCCGTGCCCCGGGAGCAGGCCCGAGCCAAGCGGGATGCAAGCCCGGGGCGGTACTTCTTGATGCACGGGCCGACGCGGCCCGCCGGCACGCAAGATCCACCGGCGCATGAGATCCACCGCACACGAGATCGACCGGCACGTGACACCCCTCGGGGCGTCGACCCACCGGCCCGAGTCAGGGGCGGCACACCCGCCGTACCGAAGCCACCGTCCGGGACGGCCGGGCCGCGCTCCCGATCGCCCGACCCGGGCGCGTCCGGACCGGCCCCGGCCCGACCGGACCGGACGCGACCAGCCCAGGCACGACCCGGCCGGCCGCACGCGGCCCGACCGGGCCCGATCCGATGCGGTCGGATCCAATCCGAAGCAGTCCGAAGCAACCGAAGCAATGCGATTCCAATCCCGCTCAACCCCGTGCCCACAGCCCGCGACGGCGGCTTTCGGCCAACCCGAAGTAGTGGGGGACAGATGCTAGGCACAGTCAACTCTTTCCTCCACGATCTCCCCGGGAGTACATCGTCTGCGCCGCCGACCACGAATCGGCATCAGGACACCTCAGGAGAGTCGATGAGTCCAACCGCCCACCCAGTACTGGATCCGACCGCGTCCCTGGCCGCTCTGGTCGATGCCCGGATCGAGCACTCGCCCACGCTCATCGCCTTGATCGCCGGGGAACATCGGCTCTCCTATCGCGAGTTGGGTGCCATGGCCGATCGGGTCGGGGCGCGCCTGGCCGAGGCGGGGGTGGTCGCGGGCGACCTGGTCGGTGTCTGCCTGCCGCGCACCCCGTACCTGGTCGCGACGTTGGTCGCGGTCCTGCGCGCGGGTGCCGCGTACGTCCCGTTGGACCCCGAGTACCCGCGGGAGCGACTGGAGTGGGTGATCGGTGACGCCCGGGCTCCCGTCGTGGTCACCGACCGCGCGCACGAACACCTGCTCGCCGACGCGTCGGCCGACCTGGTGTATGTCGACGCCGATGCCCCGGCCGATTCGGTACGTCCGGCCCGCGCGCACACCGGGCCGGACGAACTCGCCTACGTCCTCTACACGTCCGGGTCCACCGGGCGCCCCAAGGGGGTCCGGGTGACCCACCGAGGGGTCACCGCGATGCTGCGCTGGGCGGCCGACACCTATCGGCCCGACCAGACCCACAGGGTGCTGTTCTCCACCTCGGTGTGCTTCGACATCTCGGTGTACGAGCTGTTCCTCCCGCTCGTGGTGGGTGCGGGCGTCGTTATGGTGGACAACGTGCTCGCGCTCGCGGACGCGCCCGCGCGGGACGAGGTCACCCTGATCAACACCGTGCCCAGCGCGATGGCCGCGCTCTTACGCGGGCCCGGACTGCCGCCCGGGGCGCGCACGATCAACCTGGTCGGCGAGGCGCTCTCGCGTCGGGTCGCGGACCAGGTATACGCGTGTCCGCAGGTCGAGCAGCTCTACAACCTGTACGGGCCGACCGAGGACACCGTGTACTCCACCTGGGCCGTGGTCGACCGCACCGACCGGGCCGAACCGCTGATCGGCATACCGCTGCCCGGCACCACCGCGCACGTGCACGACGAGAGCGGCGAACCGATCGCCCCCGGCGAGCTCGGCGAGCTGTACCTGGCGGGCGATGGTCTCGCGCAGGGATATCACGGCCGCCCCGACCTGACCGCCGAGCGGTTCGTCACCGTGGCGGGGGAGCGTCGGTATCGCACCGGCGACCTGGTCCGCCGTCGACCCGACGGCGCGCTGGAGTATCACGGGCGGGTCGACCAGCAGGTCAAACTGCGCGGCTTCCGCATCGAACTCGGGGAGATCGAGGCGGTGTTGACCGGGCACCCCGGCGTCCAGGCGGCCGCCGTGGTGTTGCGCGAGGACGCGCTGGGGCCGTATCTGGCGGCGTTCGTGCAGGGCGCCGCACGCGGTCCCGAACCCACCCCGGCCGAGTTGCGCGCGCACTGTCTGACCCGACTCCCGGCCTACATGCTGCCGGACGCGGTGGCGCTGCTGAGCCCACTGCCGCTCACCCTCAACGGCAAGATCGACCGCAACGCGCTGCCCGTCGCGACCCGGACCCGTTTCCGGGACGTCGATTTCGTCGCGCCCGGGACGCCGACCGAGACCACCATCACCGACCTGTTCCGTGAGGTCCTCGGCGCCGATCGCATCGGCGTGCACGACCCGTTTCTGGAGTCCGGCGGCAACTCCCTGCTCGCCGTGGGGCTGTTGGCTCGGGTGCAGCGGGCCTGCGGAGTGCGGATCCCGCTCGACGTGTTCTTCGCCGACCCCACACCGGCCGCCCTCGCCGAGCATGTGCGGCAGGCCGACGCGTCCCCCGGGTCGGCCCGGCCCACGGTGTCGCCACCGTGCCGCGAACCGCACGCGCCGGCAACGGTCGGCACCGTGCAGGGCGAGTTCACAATGCACGAGATGGTCCGGCCGGGCAGCGCGCTGTACCACGTGCCGCTGCGGATCCGGGCCTGCGGCGACCTGGACGTGGCCGCGTTGGGCCGGGCACTGGGCGAGGTGGTTCGCCGGCACGAGGTGTTGCGCACCGCGCTGGTACACCGGGGCGGCCAACCGGTGGTGGAGATCCGGCCGCCCTACCCGGTCGAGCCGACCCTGCTGGATCTGCCGGGCGCGGACGAGGAGCGCCTGGACGCGGTCCTGCGGGCCGAGGCGCTGCGGCCGCTGGACCGGGCGGAGGGCCGGCTGTTGCGCGCGCTGGCCGTGCGGGTCGCCCCGGACCGGCACGAACTGCTGCTCACCGTGCACCACATCGCGATGGACGGCTGGTCGATCGGCCTGCTGCTGCGCGATCTGGCGCACGCCTACCAGGGGTTGCCGCTCGCCGAACCGGCCCTGCAGTACTCCGACGTGGCCCGCTGGGAACGACGGCACGCGGACGCCGAACACGACGAGGCGCGGCGCTGGGCGGGCCGACTCCGGGGTCTGGCCACCGAACAGCACCTGCCCGGCGACCGCACTCGGCCCGACCCGTTCGATCCGAGCGGAGCCCGGTTGACGCGCCGGCTGGATCCCGACCTCCTGCGCGCCGCCGAGGAATGGGCGGCGGGTGAGGGCGCCAGCCTGTACATGACCCTGCTCGCCGCGCTCGGCACGCTGGTGCACCGCTACACCGGCCGCACCGATCAGGCGGTGCTCAGTCCGTTCGCGGTCCGCCCGCTGCCCGAACTCGAAAACGTCATCGGTCCGTTGCTGAACACGGTTCCGCTGCGCTTCCGGGTCGAGGGCACCGACACGTTCCGGGAACTGGTGCGCCGACTGCGCCCGGTGGTGCTCGACGCGCTCGACCACAGCGCGCTGCCGTACCTGGAGCAGCTCCGCTTCGCCGGCGTCTCGGGTGCGGAGACCTCGACCCCCGTCTCGCAGATCCTGCTCGCGGTCCAGAACCACCCGGGCGCTTCGGTGGAACTGCCGGGCCTGACCCTGGAGTTCGTGAACGAGGTGTGCAACGGCGGGGCCAAGACCGATGTGTCGATGTTCGTCGAGTTCCCGGCGGCCGGACCGCTGTTGTCCGTGGAGTACCGCACCGGACGCTACGACGCCGCGTCGATCGAGACCATCGTGGACCACCTGCTGGCGGTGCTGGCCGAGGTCCTGACCGCGCCGGACCGGCCGATCGGCGAAACGATCATGCTCGACCCGGCCGAACGACACCGGCTGATCGAGGCCGTCAACCCGGCCCCGATCGCCCGGCCCGACCTGCGGCTGCCCGACCTGGTCGCGGCGCGGATCGCCCGCACCCCGAACGAGATCGCCGTCGTGGCGGACACCGGCAGCCTCACCTACGCCGAACTGGACGCCACCGCGAACCGGTTGGCACACGTCCTGCGCCGGCGCGGCGCCGATCGCGGCACCCTGGTCGCGATCGCCATGCCACGCACCCACCTGTTGCCCGCCGCCCTGCTGGGCGTGCTCCGCACCGGCGCGGCCTACCTGCCGATCGACACCGACCAGCCGATCGCCCGCAACCGGGCCCTGCTCGACGACGCCAAGGTCACCCTGATCGTCGGCCCGAGCGCGCCCGCCGCCGACATCCCGCTGTTGGCCGACCCCGGCTACGACGTGATCGCGGTGGACGGCACCGAGGTCGGCGCGGCCGACGAGAGCCCGCTCGACGGGCGGGCCGAGGCGGAGGACCCGGCGTACCTGATCCACACCTCCGGCTCCACCGGCCGTCCCAAGGCGGTCGCCGTACCGCACCGGGCGATCGTCAACTTCCTGCTCTCGATGGCCGAGGAACCCGGACTGACCGCCGCCGACACGATGGCCGCGGTCACCACGCTCACCTTCGACATCGCCGCGCTGGAGTTGTGGCTGCCGCTGGTGGTCGGCGCCCGGGTGGTGATCGCCGACCGGGCCACCGCCGCCGACGGCCGACGGCTCGCCGACTGGCTCGCGCAGCACCGGGTGACGGTCTGTCAGGCGACGCCGGCCACGTGGCGGATGTTGCTGGACGCGAACGGGACCTGGCCGGCCGCGCTGGTCGCGCTCTGCGGCGGCGAGGCGCTCACCGGGGACCTGGCCGGCGCGCTGCTGGATCGCTGCGCGCGGGTGTGGAACATGTACGGCCCCACCGAGACCACCGTGTGGTCCACCGTCCTGCGCGTCGACCGCTCGCACGCCGCGCTGCCCGTGGTCCCGCTCGGCGCACCTATCGCCAACACCCGCGTCTATGTACTGGACCCGGCCGGGCGTCCCGCGCCGGTCAACGCTCCCGGCGAACTGTGCATCGCGGGCGCCGGGGTCGCGCTGGGCTACCTCGGCCGGGCCGAACAGACCGCCGAACGCTTCGTCCAGGACCCGATGGGCCCACCCGGAGCACTGATGTACCGCACCGGCGACCTCGCCCGCCGCCGACGCGACGGCACCCTCGAGTACCACGGGCGCGCCGACCATCAGGTCAAACTGCGCGGATTCCGGATCGAGTTGGGCGAGATCGAGGCGGAACTGACCGCGCTCGCGGGCGTCACGGCCGCGGTCGCGACCCTGTGGGACGGACCGGCCGGACCGACCCTGGTCGGCTACGTCGTCCCGGACGGCCCGTTCGACCCGACGGACCTGATCGCCGCGCTCGGCGAGCGGTTGCCCCGACACATGGTGCCCGGTGTGCTCGTCCCGCTCGACGCGCTGCCGCTGACCCCCGCCGGCAAGGTCGACCGGGCCGCCCTGCCCGAACCCCGGCCCGGCGGCAGCGGAGCGCCCCCCGAGGGCGATTGCGAGGAGATCCTGGCCGAGATCTGGTACGAACTGCTCGGCCCGGACCGGATCGGCCGCGACGACACCTTCCTCGCGCTGGGCGGCAACTCGCTGCTCGGGCTGCGCCTGATGGCCCTGGTGAGCGAGCGCTTCGAGATCGACTTCCCGCTGCGCGTGGTCTTCGAGGCGCCGACACTGGCCGCGATGGCCCGCCGCATCGAGGACATCCTGCTGAGCGAACTCGACGAACCCGAGTCCGACTTCGGCCACCCCAGCGGCCCGAACGTCGCGAACGGGCACACCGACTCGATCGACTCGACCGACCTGGAGGCGCGATGACCGACTCCGAGGAGATCCTGACCACGCGCCCCGAACCCGAACCCGACCGCGCACGCCGTGACCTGCTCCGCAGCCGGCTCGCCCGGGCCCGAGTCGCCGCACCCCGTGCCGACCTGGTGCCCAGGCCCGCCGACGTGCCCGCGCCGCTCTCCGCCGCGCAACGCCGGATGTGGTTCCTCGCCCAGTACGAACCCGACGGCGCCGCCTACAACATGCCGCTCGTGCTGCGCCTGACCGGTCGACCGGACCGGAACGCGCTGGTGACCGCGCTGAGCGACGTGGTCGCCCGGCACGAGGTGCTGCGCACGGTGTATCCCAGCGTGGACGGACATGTCCTGCCCACCGTGCACGACATCGACCAGTTCCGGGTGTCCGTGCTCGACGTGTCCGAGGCGGAGGTGACCGCCCGGCTCGCCGTCGAGGCCCGCCGCCCCTTCGACGTGTCCCACGAACTCCCGATCCGGGCAGTTCTGTTCCGTACGGGCGATAGGCACGTGCTGAGCCTGGTGCTGCACCACATCGCCGCCGACGCCTGGTCGGTGGGCGTGCTGTTCGACGACCTGGCCGCCGCGTACACCGCGCGTTGTGCCGGTCATCCACCCGAACTCGCGCCGTTGCCGGTCCAATACGCGGACGTCGCGTACCGGCAGCAGACCACCCTGGCCGCCGAACTCGACCGCCAGCAGACCTGGTGGCGGGCCCGGTTGCGGGGCGCGCCGGCCACGGTGAGCGTGCCGGTGGACCGGCCACGTCCGGCCGTCGCGGACACCCGGGGCGAGCGGATCGAGGTCTGCTTCGGCAGGGACCGCTCGCGCCGCATCCGGGCCCTGGCCGAACGCACCGGCGGTACCACGTACATGGTGCTGCTCAGCGCGCTGCAGGTCGTGCTGGCCCGGTACAACGGCGTCACCGACGTCACCGTGGGCAGCCCGGTCGCGGGGCGCACGCACCGCAGCACGGATGCCCTAATAGGCTGTTTCGTGAACACTTTGGCGATGCGTACCGACCTGTCCGGCGACCCGACGGTACGCGAGTTGCTCGGCCGGGTCCGCGAGGACACCCTCGCCGCCTTCGCGCGCCAGGAACTCCCGTTCGACCGGCTGATCGACGCGCTCGACCTGGATCGTGAACTCGCCTACACACCGCTGTTCCAAGTCCTGTTGAACGTGCACAACCAGGCGCCGGCCCGGCCCACGCTGCCCGGCGTCGAGGTCGAGTGGTGCGACACGCACACCGGCGCGGCGAAGTTCGACCTGTCGCTCGCCGTGCTCGACACCGGGCCCGCCGACGAACTCGTCGCCGACCTGGTGTGGCGCAGCGTGCTCTACGACGAGGCGAGCATCCGGCGGGTGTTCGGGCACCTGATCACCGTGCTGGACGCGATGATCGCCGACCCGGACCGCCCGGTGACCGAACTGCCGCTGCTCACCGCCGGCGAAAGGCGGCAGCTCGCGAGCTGGAACGACACCGCCCGGGACTGGGACACCGACGGCACCCTGCACGGCCTGATCGAGGAGCAGGCCCGCCGCACGCCGCACGCACCCGCCGTGCGCGGCGTGGACGGCGAGCTGAGCTATGCCGAACTCGACAGCCGTGCCGACGTGTTGGCGCATCGGCTGCGCGACCTCGGGGTGGGGCCGGATCGCATCGTCGGGCTGTTCGCGGAGCGCTCGACCGCGCTGATCGTCGGCATGCTCGGCATCCTCAAGGCCGGTGGCGCGTATCTGCCGCTGGACCCGCTGTATCCCGACGAGCGGGTTCGCGCGCTGCTCACGGCCGCCGACGCGGTCGCGGTGGTCACGACGGAGGAACTGCGGTCCCGGGTGGCCGGGGTGCTGCCCGTGGTGGTGCCCGAGGAGGCGCCCGCGGACGCGGATCCGGGACCTCCGGTCGTGGACGTGCGGCCGGACCACCTGTGCTACGTGTTGTTCACGTCCGGATCCACCGGCGCGCCCAAGGCGGTCGCCGTCGAGCACCGCAACTACCGCAACTACCTGCACGGCCTGCGGGAACGGGTGGGCCCCGGACGGACGGCCGACGGGCGGCCGTGGAACTGGGCGCTGGTCTCCACGTTCGCCGCCGACCTGGGCACCACCAATGTGTTCGGCGCGCTCACCGGCGGTGGCTGCCTGCACCTGCTCACCCGGGATCAGGCCACCGATCCGGACGCGTTCGCCCGGTACCTGGGCACGCATCGCGTCGACGCGATGAAACTGGTGCCCAGCCACCTGGAGGGCCTGGCCGCGCTCGGCGATCGGCTCGCCGACGTGCTTCCGCGCGCGTTGCTGATCTGCGCGGGCGAGCCGTTGCGCGCGGACGCGGTGGACCGCCTGCGGGCGGCCCGGCCGGAGTTGGCGCTGCACAACCACTACGGGCCGACCGAGACCACCGTGTCAATGCTCGGCACGCCGGTGACCGCGGTGCCGGCCGGTGCGGCGAGCGCGCCGCTGGGGCTGCCGTTCGGCAACGTCGGCGCGTACGTGCTGGACCCGCACGGGCGCGAGCTGCCGATCGGCGTGCCGGGGGAACTGTACGTGACGGGAGCGGGGTTGGCGCGCGGCTATCTCGCGCGCGCGGACCTGACCGCCGAGCGCTTCGTCGAGTGGGCCGGGCGGCGCGCGTATCGCACCGGGGACCTGGTCCGGCGTCGTGCGGACGGAGCGATCGAGTTCCTGGGCCGGGCCGATCAGCAGGTCAAGATCCGCGGTTTCCGGGTCGAGATCGGCGAGGTCGAGGTGGAACTCGGCGCGCAGCCGGGGGTGCGCGAGGCGATCGTGGTGGCCCGGGGCGAGGGCGCCGCACGCAAGCTGGTGGGGTACGTGGTCGCGGACGCCACGGCGGCGGTGGACGGGGGCACGATCCGGGCGGCCCTGCGAACCCGGTTGCCGGACTACATGGTGCCCTCGGCGGTGCTCGTCCTGGCCGCGCTGCCGTTGACCGGCGCCGGCAAGGTGGACCGGGCGGCACTGCCCGCGCCCGCACTCGCGCCGGCGGAGGAGGGCCGCGTCGAGCCGTCCACGCCCACCGAGGTGGCGGTGGCCGCGACCTTCGCCGACGTCCTGGCCACGACCGGGGTCGGCGCGGCGGACGACTTCTTCGCGCTCGGCGGAGACAGCTTCTCCGCCGTGCGCGCGGTCCGCACGATCGGCCGGAGCCTGTCCATCATCGACCTGTTCCAACACCCCACCGTACGTGAACTCGCCGCCCTGCTCGACGAGCGCGCCGGTGCGGGCGGCCCGGCCGAGCGACCGCGCCCGCTGCTGCACCGGCTCACCAAGGACGCCGGACCGACCACGCTGACCCTGGTCTGTGTGCCGTACGGCGGCGGCAGCCCGATCACCTTCCAACCACTCGCGGACGCGCTACCCCCGGGACATCGGCTGTACGCGGTGGAGTTGCCCGGTCACGACCCCAGTCGGCCGGACGAGGAACCCGAGGATCTGGAGCAACTCGCCGACCGGCTCGCGGTACGGATCACCGAGCGGATCAGCGGGCCGATCCTGCTCTACGGACACTGTCT
Source organism: Embleya sp. NPDC025285 (assembly GCF_055558835.1). Lineage (NCBI taxonomy): Bacteria > Bacillati > Actinomycetota > Actinomycetes > Kitasatosporales > Streptomycetaceae > Embleya > Embleya sp. NPDC025285. The sequence continues at coordinate 28,047 of NZ_JBVHLU010000048.1, read as the reverse complement.
GGGCGGCGCGCTGGCCACCGCGCTGGCCGGGCGCCTGGAGGCGGCGGGCGCCGAACTGCGCGGTGTCGCACTGGGCGGGACCTTCCCGGCGGCTCGGCTTCCGGGGCGGTTCGCCGAGTGGGTGGCCAGGCGGCTGCCCGGCGACCGGTTGCTCTCGGACCGGGCCTACCTCGACTACCTGCGCGCGATGGGTGGTTTCACCGATGTCTACGACGAGGCCGAACAGCGTTTCCTGATCCGGGCGTTGCGGCACGACGTGCGCCAGGCGGAGGACTTCTACACGCGTGCCTACGGCGACGCGCGCCCGATGCCGGTGGCCGCGCCGATCCTGTGTGTGGTGGGCGACAAGGACCGCGCGACGTTGTTGTACGAGGAACGCTACGCGGAGTGGGAGCACTTCGGCCCCAGGGTCGAACTGGCGGTGATCCCGCGCGCGGGGCACTACTTCCTCAAACACCAGGCCGTCGAGCTGGCCGAGGTGCTGAGCCGCTGGTCGGCCGGTCCCGGCCCCGGGGCCGCCGACCCGCCTCCCGACCCGCGGGCCGCCTCGGCCCGGCCGAATCTGGCCACCTTCGCCAAGGTGGCGGGCGGCCAGTTCGTGTCGATGATCGGCACCGCGCTGTCCACCTTCGCGCTGGGGGTGTGGGTCTATCTGCGGACCGGTTCGGCCTTCGACTTCGCGATGATCTCGGTCGCCGCGGTGCTGCCCGCGGTGTTGTTGTTGCCGATCGCGGGCGCGGTCGCGGACCGGGTGGACCGGCGGCGGATCATGATCGTCACCGACACGGTGGCCGCCGCCGCGATGTTGTCGCTGGGCGTGCTGTTGTGGACCGACCATCTACAGCTCTGGCACGTGTACGTGGTCGCCTGCGTCGGCTCGGTGTGCAACGCCTTCCAACGGCCCGCCTACATCGCGGCGATCGCCCAGCTGGTGCCCAAGCGTTACCTGGGTCAGGCCAACGGCCTGGCCCAACTGGGCACCGGTTCCGGGGACATGCTGGCCGCGCTGGCCGGCGGCGTACTGGTCGCGGCGGTCGGCCTGCACGGCGTGGTGCTGTTCGACATGGCCACGTTCCTGATCGGGGTGAGCGTACTGCTGCGGGTGCGCTTCCCGGACACGCTGTTCGAGAAGCGCGAGGAGCCGCTGCTGCGCGAAGTGGTCACCGGGTGGCGCTACATCGTGCGCCGGCGCGGTCTGGTGGCGATGGTGGTCTTCTTCGTGGTGTTCAACTACCTCTTCGCGGTGGCCACCGTGCTGGTCACCCCGATGGTGTTGGCCGACGGCTCCGCGGTGACACTGGGCGTGGTCACCGCGGTCGGCGGGGTCGGCGCGGTGCTGGGCGCGCTGGTGATGGCGCTGTGGGGCGGGACCGCCCGGCGGGCGACCGGCATGATCGGCTTCACCTCGGTGGTGGGGGTGGCCGCGGTGTTCGCGGGCAGCCGGCCCGAGCCGGTGTTCGTGGCGATCGGGCTGTTCGTGTTGTGGGCGGCGCTGATGATCCTGAACTCGCACTGGATGGCTCTGATCCAGACCAAGGTCGGGATGGAGTTGCAGGGGCGGGTGCTGGCCACCAATCAGATGCTGGCGATGTCGATGATGCCGCTCGGCTTCCTGACCGCGGGACCGCTGGCGGACCGGGTGTTCGAGCCGCTGCTGCGCCCGGACGGCGCGCTCGCCGACTCGGTGGGCGTGGTGCTGGGCACCGGGCCCGGGCGCGGAACCGGCCTGTTGCTGGTCCTGGTCGGCCTCGCACTGGGTGTCTGGGGCCTGGTGGGGTTGTTGTACCGGCCGCTGAGTCGGATGGAGGACGTGCTGCCGGACGCGATCCCGGATGTGGAGATCGGCGACAAGGACACCATCCAGGCCGAGGCGGACCGGCGGCTGGCCCGCGCGGGCGAGGCGGGGGTGCCGGTGGCCTGACGGCACGCGTGCGCGGTGTGGGGGCGGGGCACGGAGTCCCCACACCGCGCGCCGCCGGGCTCGCGAACGATCGGCCCCACCTCGCGTGGCGGGGAGGCCGAGATGCCGGCGGCCGAGGCCCCGCCGGCGGCCCAGGGCTGCGGCGCCGAGGCCGCCGGCGGCAGCAGGAACTCGTCGATGTGGCGGGTCGACACGGCGGCCTCCACCGGGTGTTCGGCGAAGACCGTCGGCCTCGTGCTCGTCGCCCGCGTGCTACCGCCGGAGGCGGTCACCGGAGTGGCGGGTGTACCGCCTTCGCGGGCCGGGTGTGGGACGGTCGCGCGGGGGCGCGGACCGTCCCACACCCGGTCAGGACCGACCTGTCGGGTGCACCTCCACGGTGGTGCGCAGCGGCAGGTCGGCGCTGGATCCGCCCACGCGCAGGGTGTAGGTGCCGGGCTCGCTCTCGCGGCGGCCCGTCTCCTCGGACCAGTACTCGAAGGCGCGGGCCGGCACCCGCAGGTCGACGGTGACCTCGGCGCCGGCCGCGGCGGTCGCCGACGCGTGGCCGGCCAGCCACAGGACGGGGCGCTCGACACCGCCGTCGGCGCGACCGAGATAGGCCTGGAGTACGTGCCGGCCCGCGCGTGCGCCGGTGTTGCGCACCGTCACCCGGGCCACGAAACCGGCGTCGGACGCGAGCGTTTCCATCCCGACGTGCTCCCACGTGGTCCAACCCAGGCCGTGCCCGAACGGGTAGGCCGGCGTGGCGCCCGCCCGCGCCCAGCCGCGGTAGCCGAGGTGGATGCCCTCGGCGTACTCCAGACGCCCCTCGGTCGGGATCGTGGACAACACCGCCGGGTCGTCCTCGTGCCCGGGCCAGGTCATCGGCAGTCGGCCGCCCGGCTCGGCGCGCCCGAGCAGCACGTCGGCCAGCGCCGCGCCGAACTCCTGTCCCGGGAACCACGAGACCAGGATCGCCGCGACGTCCTCGCGCCAGGGCAGCAGCACGGGTGAGCCGGCGTTGACCACCACCACCGTGTTCGGGTTGACTGCGGCGACCCGGCGGATCAACTCGTCCTGCCGGCCCGGCAGGGACAGGTGCGCCCGGTCGCGGCCCTCGCTGTCGCTCTCCTCGGTGCTGCCCACCACGACGATCGCCACCTCGGCGTCCGCCGCGAGCGCGACGGCGTGCTCCAGGTCCGCGTCCTCGTGCGCCGCCGGCCGATCGACGCCGAGCACGAACCCGGTGCCCGGGCGCTCCGCCTCGAAGTCGTGGCGCAGGTGCAACTCGACCTCCCCACCGGCCTTCAGGTCCACGACGGCCCACCGCTCGGGTGGGGTGAGGATGCCGCCGAGCGGGTCGTCGGTGACCAGGTCGTCGTCCACGAGCGGGACGCCGTCGGCCAGCAGTCGGAAGCGGCCCACGCCGGCCACGCCGATCCGGTGCGGCCCGTCCTCGCGGACCTCCAACACGCCGATCGCCTCGATCGCCACGGCCCGCGCGACGATCGGATCGTCGAGCCACAACAGCCGCCCACCGCCGCGTGCCTCCTCGTGCAGCACCTCGCCGCCGGGACCGATGAAGCGCACCCACAGACCGCGCTCGCCGGTCTTGGGATCGTGCACGTCCGCGCCGGTGACCGCGGGCAGCCGATGACGGATCCGGGCGCCGACGCCATGGGTGACCTCGATGTCGGGTCCCAGCGCGGCGCGCAGACCGGCCAGCGGGCCGATCGTGTACGGCGGTACGACCGTCGCGCTGCCGCCGCCCTGGATCCGCGCCGTGTCGGCGTTGGGTCCCAGCACCGCGACCCGGCGCAGGGTGCCGGGATCCAGCGGCAGCGCCGCGCCGGTGTCGCGCAGCAGCACCATGCCCGCCGCGGCGGCCTCGCGCAGCAGTACGGCGGGCTCGGACGCCAGGGGCGCCGGCGCGGGCGGTGCGATGTCGGCGAGCGCGCCGACCCGGGCGGCGAGCAACAACAGCCGGCGCACCTTGCGGTCGACCGCCTCCCGCGGGACCAGACCCGCGCGTACGGCGGCCACCAGTGCCGCGCCCCACGGCCGGTCCGGACCCGGGCCCGGCATCGCCAGGTCCAGCTCGGCGCTCGCGGCGCCCTCGGTCGAGCGGGTCGCGAACCAGTCCGAGACGGCCGGCCCGTCGAAGCCCCACTCGGTCCGCAACGGCGTCTCCAGCAGCGGGCTTTCGGTCATGGTGACGCCGTCCACGCTGTTGTAGGCGGCCATCAGCGCCCATACGCCGCCCGCGCGCACGATCTCCTCGAACGGCGCGAGATGGACCTCGTGCAGCGCCCGCCGCGACATCCGCACATCGACGGAGTACCGCTCGGTCTCCGAGTCGTTGGCGGTGAAGTGCTTGACGCAGGCGGCCACGCCGCCCGCCTGGACCCCGCGCACCAGCGCCGCGCCGATCCGACCGGACAGCAGCGGATCCTCCGAGTAGCACTCGAAGTGCCGGCCGGCGTACGGGCTGCGCTGGAGGTTGACGGTCGGGCCCAGCACGACGTCCACCTGCTTGCGGCGTGCCTCGACGGCGAGCAGGCCGCCGAGCCGCTCGACCAGGTCCTCGTCCCAGGACGCGGCGAGCGCGGTCGGACAGGGCAGGGACGCGGACGGCTCGCGTTCGTCGAAGCGCTCGCCGCGCACGCCCGCCGGGCCGTCGCACAACACCATCTCGCGCAGTCCGATCGCGGGTTCCGCGGCGGTTCGCCAGAATCCCGAACCGGTGAGCAGCCGGACCTTGCGTTCGAGGTCGAGTCCGGCCAGGGCCGCCTCGATGTGCTCGAGGATGTGGGCGTCCGGCGCCCTGGGACTGTGCATGGGGGTGGTTTCGAGCGGCTCGAAGGCGCCGGACGCCTCTTCGACCGAGGACAGGGGAAGGGTGCGGTCATCATGACCGTTGGCCTGCGACACGCGGGGCACACTACATTCAATATATTCCAGGTGGAATGCTTTCACGAGGGGAGCCGGACGGATGTCGGATCGCACGGGGGCACGGGGCCCGTACGCGCGCGGTGTCGCGCGGCGGCAGGAGATCGTGCACGCGGCGCTCGAGGTGTTCGCCACGCGCGGCTACGACGCGGTCTCGTTGCGCGAGATCGCCGCTCAGGTAGGCCTGTCGCACACCGGCCTGCGGCACCACTTCGCGTCGAAGGAGGAGTTGCTCACCGCCGTGCTGCGGTACAAGGACGAACTGACGCTGACCCCCGACGAGCCGGTGGACGTGTCCGGCATCGCGTGGGTGCGGGCCAGCCGGGACGTGGTCGCGCTCAACGCCCGACAGCCGTTGCTGATCCGGCTGTTCGCGACGCTGTCCGTGCAGGCCACCGATCCCGCGCATCCGGCGCACGCGTACTTCGTCGAGCGCTACCGGATCGCGCGCGAGATCGCCGCCGGGCACCTGGCCCGGGCGCGGGACGACGGTGACATCGCCGCCGACGTGGACGCCGAGCACTGCGCCGAGTTGATGCTGGCCGCGATGGACGGCCTCCAGGTGCAGTGGCTGCTGGAGCCGGACCGGGTGGACATGGTGGCCGCCTACGGCCAGTTCCTGGACCGCTTTCTGGCGGTGCTCGCCGTCCCGCTGCCGGAGGCGGGCGGGACGGCGAGGCAATGACCGGGCGGTGACCTCGTGCCGGGCGCCGGGATCCGGTGCCTCGGTGGCCGGCGGCCCCGCGCCGGCCCCGGGATCCGGTGCGCGTTCGCGGCTACGGGGCCGGTGGGTCCGCCCGGTGGATGGTGTGCCGTCCGGCGGGTCGGCGCCGACCGGCGTGCACGAACGGCACTGGGCTGTCCACCGTCAACAGGCTCGGCGTCACCACGACCTCGATCCGGCCCGCCGGGCACGGCACCGCGCCCGCGGCCCGGGTCAGGTAGCCGAGTTCGGGATCGATCCGGGCCACCGCGAACCCCGGTTCGGCCGGTTCCACGCCCAGGACGCGCGTCATCAGATCGCGCGTGGGCGTCGAGGACCAGCCGTGGCTGACCGTGCCGCCGTACCAGGTCTCGCTCCACGAGGTGTCGCTGCGCGCGAGCAGCGCGACCCAGTCCAGGCACAGGCCGGCGATCAGGTCGGCGCGGCCGGCCCGGGCCAGCGCGTCGTGCACCACGTAGCGGAAGAACGGCTGGGCGCGCACCACTTGACGTCCGGTGTCCCACCACGGCTTCGGCGGCCCGGCGCGCAGGTGCGCGCCGCCGACCTCGGTGTCCGAGCCGGGGTCGGCGGGGCCGTCCGGGGCGCTGAAGGCGGCGTGGACCAGGTCGTCCTCGGCGGTGAGCACCCGCACCAGCCGCTCGATCCGCTCGGCCGGCACCAGGCCGCCCACGATCGCCGCCGCCTGGCCGTGCTGGGACGCCATCGGACGGCGTTCGCCGTCCGCGATCGAGTCCGCGTAGCGCTCCCGCTCCGGGTCCCACAGCCGCTCGAAGCCCGCCACGAGCCGGGCGTGCGCGGCGCGTGCCCAGTCCGCCCGGCCCCGATCGCCGAGCCAGTCGGCCAGTTCGGCGAACTCCAGCAGGCCCCGGCCCCACAGACCGCACAGCGCCGCCGAGACGCCCTCGGTGTGCACCGCGGACCAGTCGATGATCACCCAGCCGAACACGTCGGTGGGCAGGCCGGTGTCGTCCAGGAACGGGACGAACCAGCGCAGCACGCGCTCGGCCACCGGCAGCAGTTCGGCGATCTCCTCCCGATCGCCCACGTAGCGGTACAGGTTCCACACCGAGTGCACCCAGTGCAGCGCCCAATCCGGGATCACCGTGAAGTCGGCCCACTCGGCGTCCCCGGCCACCGCCATCGGCAACATGCCGTCCGAGCGTGGGGAGGCGGCCAACCTCGGGTGCCAACGGGCCAACCGCCAGTCGGCGTTGGTGGTCAGGTCGACCAACTGGTGCACCACCGCGTCGCCGGTCCAGGCCCGCTGCTCGCGGGTGGGGCAGTCGACGTAGGCGTCCGCCGAGCACAGCGTCACCGTGCGTCGGCCGACCCGCCAGATTTGTTCCAGGCGAGGATCCGAGCAGGTGAACCACGCGCCGCCGGTGACCGGGTAGGTGCGTTCGCGGACGGCCACGCGGTGCACGGTGACGTCGTCCGGGGCCTCGACAAGGACGCCGCGCAGGCCGTAGGAGTCGAGCGATTCGAGCACGCGCCGGCCGCCGTCGGCGGTCACCGCCAGGCTCGCGTCGTGCTCGCCGGGCGCGGGTCGTCCGCTCGGGTCGAGGAACTCGGCGGTGTGCAGCACGACTTCGGCGCCGGTCGGGCCGTGGGCGTCGACGACCAGGGTGCCCGAGAGCACCTGCGCCGCGGTGTACCCGCCGCCGGGGCCCGGGGTCAGGATCGTCTCGCGCGGTTGCGGCCAGGTGATCGGCCGGCCGCCGAACGGGCCGCCCGGGTAGCTGGGCGGTTCGGGCCGGCCCGGTTCGCCGGTGGTCATCGCGCGTCGCAGCACGGCCGCCGGCCAGCCCGGATCGTGGTCCGGTAGCTGCCAGTCGGCGGGCAGCGCCCGGGCGTCCAGCAGTTCGCGGCCACGCCCGGAGACGGTGCCGCCTCCGGCGGTTGCGGTCCAGCCGTCCAGCAGGTGGGCCTGCCACCGCTCGTCGGTGACGAACCAGGTGTCCGGCCCCAGCCGGGCCTCCAGCACGAACGCGCCGTGCACCAGGTCGTTGGCGAACGGCGACGGCGGCAACCACCACGGGTTCGGCCCGTCGTAGACCCAGGCGAGCGCGGTCACCACGTTGGCCCCGGGCCGCAGCCGGCCGGCCAGATCGAGGTCGTCGTACGGCCGCACGCGCGGATTCGCGCGCACCGGCCCGCGGGCCACCTCGACGCCGTTCACGGACAGCGCGTATCCGGAGAGCGCGACCACTCGGGTGGGCACCCGCTCGGGGACGGCGTCGAGGTGGAGCTCGGCCCGCAACGCGACGGCGTGCCGGCCGGGCGGGCGGTCGTCCCGCGGCTCGGCCCAGATCCATCGGGCCCGCCACCGTCCGGGCGGAAAGTCGGTCTTGGCGATCACGCGATCGTTCCTTCGTATCGGGGAAGCGGGCGACTCGCGGCCGGGCGCGACTTCGCCCGGCCGGTGTTCGAGGCGCTACCGGGTCAGGTGCTCGCGAATCGCGTGCAGCCACGCCTGGGGTCGCTCCGTCTGCGGACTGTGTTTGGCTCCCGGGATCACCCGGAGCTCCGCTCCCGGGATGTCGGCGGCGAACCGGTCGGCCGCGCCCCGCAACCGCCGGTCGTGTTCGCCGACGACGACGGTGACCGGGCAGGACAGCTCGGCCAACCGGCCGACCAGGGACGGATACGCGCCGAGCGCCTCGGCGCAGCCGACGAAGGCGGCGCGGTCCATCCCGGTGAGCGCGCGGGTCTGTCGCTCGCGGCGGGCCAGGACGTCGGGGTCGGCGTCCGCCGGGGTGCGGGTGAACGGCTTCAGGACGGTCAGCAGCGGGGTCAGGCCGAACCGGCCGACCACCGCGTTCATGCCCTTGCCGAGCGCCCGCGACAGCGGCGTGCCGGTGGGTTCGGCGGCGGTGTCCATCAGGACCAGCGACCGCACCCGGTCCGGGTGGGCCAGCGTGTAGCGCAGCGCCAGGACGCCGCCCATCGAGTGGCCGAGCAGATCGATCGGCTCGGGCAGCAGGCGCTCGACGAAACCCGCCAGGTCGGCGGAGAGCAGGTCGAAGGTGTACGCGGATCGGTCGGCGAACTTGGTGCTGCCGCCGTGCCCGCGGTGGTCGTACGCCAGCACCCGCCGATCCCGGGCCAGGAGCGGCGCGACGCCGTCCCAGTCGGCCAGGCTGCCCGCGAATCCGTGCAGCAGGAGCAGGGGTGCCGTACCCGGTCGGGGGTCGGCCGGGGGCAGGTCGCAGTAGCGCAGATCCGCCCGGGAAAAGGGGGGACGAGAGGGGTCGAAGGTGTGCGATTCGGCCTCGCCGAGCGTACCGCCGGCGAGGAGTCGGGATGATGCCGTCCACGAAAGCCTTCCATCTGGCATGTATTCGATGTTAGCGTCCCGCCGTCGTGATGTGACACACAAATCCCCCCGGATTCGCCGGGGCCAGGGCCTCCCCGGCCGCCATTCCCACACTTCCTTCGAAGGACAGGTGAGCCGCTGTGTTGCTCCGAGGAGACCGACCCGCTCCGGCGCGACGTATCGCCGCAGGCGTCCTGCTCGTCGCTTTCGGCCTGACCGCGTCGGTCGGCTGCTCGGTCGAGAAGAAGTCGGACGACAAGAAGCCCACCGGGCCGGCCGCCGCCCCGAGCGGCCCCGCCAGGGGCGTCACCGACACCACCGTCAAGCTCGGCGTCGCGGCCACCGACCCCGCGCAACTCAAGGCCTTCGGCGTGCCGAGCGAGGGCCCGGCGAGCAAGGACATGTACGCCGCCTGGATCGCCGCGCAGAACAAGCGCGGCGGCGTCCAGGGCCGCACCATCGAACTCGCCTTCCGCCCGTTCCTGCCCACCGGCCCGGCCGAGGCGCAGGCCGCGTGCGTGGAACTGAGCGAGGACAAGAAGGTGTTCCTGGCCATCGGCATCCTCACCGGGGACACCCCGCTGTGCTTCACCGAGACGCACGGCACGCCCTACCTCGGCCAATGGGGCCAGTCCGCCGAACGCGACCGCCGCTCCAAGGCACCGTTCGTCGCGTTGGAGATGGCCGACGACCGCCAGCGGGCAGCCGCCGTCAAGGCGCTGCTCGACCAGAAGCTGCTCCAGGGCAAGAAGGTCGCGCTGTACTGGGAGGCCCAGGACGCGGCCGTCACCAAGAACACCGTCAAACCGCTCCTGGACGCGGCGGGCGTCGACGTGGTCACGCAGACCCCGCTCGACGACTACGGCACCGACCAGGCGGCCGGCGACCAGGCGTTGGACACCCTGGTCCAGAAGATGCGCTCCTCGGGCGCCGACACGATCCTCAACACTTCCAACTTCTCCAACCTGATGATCGCGCTGCAACGCGCGAACTGGCTGCCCGAGCAGGTGTACGCGACCTCGGCCCAGGCGCTCAGCCCGGCGGTGGTCAAGACCACCGGGATCAAGCCGACGACGATGCAGCGGGTGACGGTGGCCGCGCCGTACATCCCGACCAAGGCCGAACTGCTCGCCGACCCGGCGGTGACGGCGTGCGTGGACGAGTACAACGCGGGCGGCGTCGGGGAGCGCTTCGACGCGGCGGCGGCCGGTCGGGAGGCGCTGAGCGCGGTGGCCAACTCGTGCGCCGCCTTCCGGCTGTTCGTCCAGGCGGCCGACGCCGCCGGGCGGGACCTGACCGCGGCGTCCTGGCAGCGCGGCGCCGAGTCGCTGACCAAGCTCACGCTGCCCGGTATGCCGCTCGCCTCGCTCGCACCCGGCAAGCACAGCGCCGGCGACGCGGTGGGCGTGTACCGATGGGACCCGGCCCAGAACCAGATGCTCCCGGCCGGGCCGCCGATCTCCGCGACGAAGTGATCGCACGCGTCGCGACGAACCGAGCACGCGGACCGCGATGACGTGAAGGCGTGCTCCGCGACGAAGTGGCGGCACGCGCGGTGCCGGAGTGACGGCACACGAACCACGAGAAAGGCCGATCAGATATGGACGGCGGCACCGCCGCACCCCAGCGGGACGACACCGGAGGCGAGCCCGGCAACCTGGCGGATCTCGCCGGTGCGGTCCTGGACGAGACACCCCGGGCGGCCGGGCGCACGTCGTCCGGCCGACGCAGGCCGACGAACCGGCCCGAGAACCCCGCCGCCGACGCCGATACCGCCGTCCCCGGCGTCGGCGGCGGCCCCGACCCGGCCGACCGGAAACCGCCCGCCGAACCGTTGACCCTGCGTCAGGGGCTGCGCAGGGGTGGCACCTCCGTGTTCACCGTGCTGCTGATCCTGACCGCGCTCGACGAACTCGAAGGCGCCGCGCTCGCGGTGCTCGCCCCCGACATCCGGGACAGCCTGGGCGTGGGCAACGGCACGATCGTCTTCCTCGGCGTCGCCGCGGGCGCGTTCACCGTACTCGGCGCGGTACCGATGGGCTGGATCGCGGACCGCTTCCGGCGCGGTCCGGTGATCGGCATCTCCACGGCGTTCTTCGCCGCGATGGTGTTCCTCTCCGGCTTCGCGATGAACGCGTTCATGTTCTTTTGGACCCGGTTCGGCGCGGGCGTGGCCAAGTCCAACAGCGGCCCCGTGCAGGGGTCGTTGCTGGCCGACACCTACCCGATCGGAATCCGCGGCCGGCTGGGTGCCTCGATCGGTGTGGGCGGCCGACTCTGCGCGGTGCTCAGCCCGCTGGTGGTCGGCGGGATCGCCGCGGCGGTCGGCGGACCCGACGGCTGGCGCTGGGCGTACTACCTGCTCGGCCTGCCGGTGCTGATCTTCGCCGCGTTCGCCTTCTTCCTGCCCGAACCCCCGCGCGGGCAATGGGAGAAGGCCGACGTGCTCGGCGAGGTGATCGAGGACGAGAACCCGCCGCCGATCTCGATCGAGGCGGCGTTCGCCCGGCTCGGCCGGATCCGCACGCTCAAGACGGTGATCCTGGCCTTCGCCGCGATGGGCTTCGGCCTGTTCACCACGCCCGTGCTGGGCAACCTGTTCCTGGAACAGGAGTACGGCCTCGGCGCGTTCGAACGGGGCCTGGTCGGCACCGCCGGCGGGATCGGCGGACTGCTCGTGCTGCCGTTCATCGGCCGCTACTACGACCGCCGCTTCCGCGAGGACCCGGCGCAGGCGCTGCGCCTGATCGGGATGCTGATCGTGCCCTCGGCGCTGTTCGCGCCGTTGCAGTACTTCTCGCCCAACCCGGTGCTCTACACCGTCTTCGGCGTGCCGCAGATCGTGCTCCTGTCCTGCGCGTTCGCGCTGATGGGTCCGCTGATGCAGACGATCGTCCCCTACCGGCTGCGCGGGCTGGGCACCGCGATGGCCTCCATCTACGTGTTCTTCATCGGCGCCACCGGCGGCGGCCTGGTCTCCGCGCCGCTGATCGACAGCTTCGGCCCGCGCACCGCGGTGCTGGTCACCCTGGTCCCGGCCACCGTCATCGGCGGCCTGCTGATCATCCGCGGCGCCGGCTACGTGCACGACGACCTCGCGCTGATCGTGGCCGAACTGCACGAGGAGCACGAGGAACACGAGCGCCGGCGGGCCCGGCCCGATCAGGTCCCGGTGCTCCAGCTCAACCACGTGGACTTCTCCTACGGCCAGGTGCAGGTCCTGTTCGACGTCGGCCTCGAGGTGCGGCGCGGCGAGGTGCTGGCGCTGCTCGGCACCAACGGCGCGGGCAAGTCCACCATCCTGCGGCTGATCGCGGGCCTGGCCACTCCCGAGCGCGGAGTGATCCGACTGGACGGACGCACCGTCACCTTCGTCGCCCCCGAGCAGCGGATCCGGCTCGGCATCGTGTCGTTGGCCGGCGGCGCGGGCGTGTTCCCCGGGATGAGTGTGCGGGAGAACCTGGAGATGGGCGCGTACATCCACCGCGCCGATCCCGAACAGGTGCGGGCCAGGATCGAGCGTTCGCTCGCGCTGTTCCCGCAGTTGGTCGAGCGGGCGGGCGAGCCGGCGTCGGCGCTGTCGGGCGGGCAGCAGCAGATGCTCGCGCTGGCGATGGCGCTGCTGCACGACCCCGAGGTGTTGTTGATCGACGAACTCTCGCTGGGCCTCGCGCCGGCGATGGTGGCCGAGCTGCTCGCGGTGATCGAGCGGCTCAGGGCCGAGGGGCTGGCGATGATCGTAGTGGAGCAGTCGCTGAACGTGGCGATGTCGATCGCGGATCGGGCGATCTTCCTGGAGAAGGGCCGGATCCGGTTCGAGGGGGCGGCGGCCGACCTGGCCGAACGCGACTTCGTGCGAGCGGTGTTCCTGGGCGGTGACGCGGAGGCGGGCGCCGCGGACGGGACCGCGGGTTCCTTCGACGCGGCACGGTCCGTCGGCTCGGCCGGGCCGGCCGGGCCGATCGGCTCCGTCGGCTCTGCCGGCTCTGCCGGCTCTGCCGGAAAGGGTGCCGACCATGGCTGATCTGATGACTCGCCAGATCGCTTTCGACGGCCTGGTCAACGGCCTCGCGATCGGCCTGATCGCACTCGGCATCGTGTTGGTGTACCGCTCCGGTCGGGTGATCAACTTCGCGGTCGGCAACCTGGGCGTGATCGGTGCGGCGCTGCTGCCGCTCGCGGTGATCAACTACGGTGTGCCGTTCTGGGCCGCGTTGACCGGCTCGCTCCTGGTCGGCACCCTGGCCGGGACGATCGTCGAACTCGCGGTAATTCGAAGGTTGTTCGACTCGGCTCGGGTGACCGTACTGATCGCCACCATCGGTGTCGCCCAGGCGTGTGTGGCGGCGGTGCGCGCGCTGCCCGACGTGGACGGCGCGGTCCGCGCGAGCTACCCGGTGGCGATCGACGCGCAATGGCAGCTCGCCGGCGTCCGGGTGACCGGCGCGCAGGTGTGCGTCCTGGTCGTGGTTCCCGTCGTGGCCGGCGCGCTGACCTGGTTCCTCGGCCGCACCACCCAGGGACGCGCGGTCACCGCCGCCGCCGAGAACCCGAATCTCGCCCGCACGGTCGGGATCAGCCCCAAGGTCGTGTCCACCGTGGTCTGGACGCTCGCCGGCCTGCTCTCCACGCTCGCGATGATCCTGATCGCCGGCCAGTCCGGCCGGGTCTCGGCCACCGCCGACCTGGGCCCCAACACCATGGTCCGGGCGATGGCCGCCGCGGTGATCGCGGGACTGACCTCGTTCCGCTGGTCGATGCTCGCCGGCGTGCTGATCGGCGTGCTCCAGGCGGCCATTCGATTCAACTTCGTCGAACAGACCGGCCTGGTGGACTTCCTGCTGCTGTGCGCGGTGGTCGTCGCGGTCTGGGTGCGGGCCCGACGCGACGCCCGCACCGACAGCCGGGGCGACGTGCGCACCTTCGCCACCGGGCCGCGCCCGGCACCGATCCCGGAACGGCTGCGCGGCGTGTGGTGGATCCGGCACCTGAACCGACTCGCCCTGGTCGTCCCTCTCCTGGTCGCCGCGCTACTGCCGCTCGTGGTCACCCAGGCGTCCCGGCATCTGCTCTACGGCACGATCCTGGCCTTCGCGATCTGCGCCTGCTCGCTCACCGTGCTCACCGGCTGGGCCGGCCAACTCTCACTCGGCCAGATGGCGTTCGCCGGGCTGGGGGCGTTGACCACCGCCGCGCTCACCCGAGGCGTGTCGATCGATATCGGCGGGGATCGTACGATCGCCTTCCAGGCGCTGCCGTTCGCGCTCTCCGCGCTGCTCGCCGCCCTGGTCACGGCCGCGCTGGCGGCGGTCGTCGGCGCCGGCGCGCTGCGGGTGGACGGCATGCTTCTGGCGGTCAGTACCTTCGCGCTCGGCGTCGCCGCGGCCGGCTACCTCTACCGGCGGCCGTTCCTCAGCGACGGCAACGCGTCCTCGGTGCCGCTGCCCCGAGGTGACCTGCTCGGTCTGGACCTCGCCGACGAACGCACCTACTACTACGTGTTGTTGGTCGTGCTGATGGTGGTCCTGGCGCTGATCGCCCGGCTGCGCGCGCACGGTACCGGGCGGCGCACCATCGCCGTTCGGGACAACCCGGAGGCCGCCGCCGCGTGTACCGTCCCGCCGCTGCGTACCAAGGTCACCGCGTTCGCGCTGTCCGGGGCGATCGCCGGGCTCGGTGGATCGCTGCTCGCGGGCTGTGTGCAGAGCGTGCCGCTGACCGAACGCTTCTTCCAGGTGTCGGATTCGCTGACCCTGGTGGCCATCGTGGTGATCGGCGGCCTCGGCTCCACGGTCGGCCCGGTGATCGGCGCGGTGTGGGTGATCGGCCTGCCCGCGTTCTTCCCCGGCAACTCGCTGGTGCCGATCTTCGCCTCCAGCATCGGACTGCTGGTGCTGCTGCTGTACTTCCCGGGAGGACTGACCCAGATCGCGAACGCGGCGCGCGCGGCCCTGCTGCGCTGGGCCGAGGGCAGACTGCCGGCCGAGAGCACGCCGTCGACGCCCGCGCCGAAACCGGAACGCGCCCTGCGAGTTCGGGAGCGCCGCGAGGCGGTCCCCTCCGACGCGCCGGTCCTGGCCACGCGCGACGTGTCGGTGCGCTACGGAGGCAACACCGCGGTCGACGCCGTGTCGATCCAGCTTCGCCCCGGCGAGATCCTCGGCCTGATCGGCACCAACGGCGCGGGCAAATCGACCCTGCTCAACGCGATCGGCGGCTTCGCGCCGGCCACCGGTACGGTCGAACTCCTCGGCCGGGACGTCTCGCGCCTGGCCCCCGCCCGGCGAGCCGCACTCGGCCTCGGCCGGACCTTCCAGGCCGCCCGCCTGTTTCCCGAACTCACGGTCCGGGAAACGGTGTTGGTCGCCCTGGAGGCGCGCCGCCGCTCGGGCCTGGTGTCCACCGCGCTCCTGCTGCCCGCCGCCACGCGCGCCGAACGACACCGCCGGGCGGAGGCCGTGAACCTGATCGACCTGGTCGGCCTGGGCCGCTACGCGGACACCCCGGTCGCGCGCCTGTCCACCGGCACCCGGCGGATCGTGGAACTGGCCAACCTGATCGCCCTGGACGCGCGCGTGTTGTGCCTGGACGAGCCGACCGCCGGCGTCGCACAGCGCGAGACCGAGGCCCTGGGTCCGCTGCTGCTGCGCCTTCGCCAGGAACTGGACGCCGCGATGATCGTGATCGAGCACGACATGCCGTTCATGATGTCGATCAGCGACCGGCTGTACTGCCTGGGCGCCGGGCGCGTGATCAGTGAGGGCACGCCCGAGCAGGTGCGCTCCGACCCGGCCGTGATCGCCGGCTATCTCGGCACCGACGTGCGCGCGATCGACCGATCGGGAGCGGCGACCGCCGATGCCGGGCCGACCGCCGGTACGACCCGCGCCGACACCCCGGTCCTGGCAGCATCCGCCGCCACCCCGCCGCACCCCGTGCCCGACCCCGCGATGGAGAGCTGACCCATGCCCCTGGACCCGCCGATTCAGCGCATCATCGACCTGCTCGCCGCCCACCGCGACACGAACGAGCCGCCCGGGACCCTGGACGAGCGGCGCAAGCTCGCCAACGCGACCATGCGACTCGCCTTCACCGGACGGCCCGACGACGTCACCGCCACCGACCACCAGGTGCCGGTCGCCGACGGCGAGATCACCGTGCGCATCCTGCGTCCGGCCGGACTGCCCGCCGCGGCACCGGTGTTCTACTTCATCCACGGCGGCGGCTGGTTCCAGGGCGACCTGGACACCGCCGAGGTGGAACTGGGGCCGATCACCTCGCTGGTGCCGTGCGCGGTCGCCCTGGTCGACTATCGGCTCGCGCCCGAACACCCCTACCCGGTGCCGCTGGAGGACTGCGTCGCGGGCTACACGTGGCTGCACGCCAACCACGCGGAGCTCGGGCTCGACCCCGAGCGGATCGCCGTCGGCGGGTGCAGCGCGGGCGGCAACCTGGCCGCCGCACTGTGCCTGATCGTTCGCGACCGCGAACTGCCGATGCCGTGCGCCCAGTTGCTTGACGTACCGTGCCTGGACCTGACCCGGATGGACACCGACACCGACCCGGAGGCGATCCTCGACTTCGGCGGACTGACCCCCGAGGCTTGCAACGAGTTCTTCGGCCTCTACCTGGCCGGCGTCACCGACCCGCGTGATCCGCGGGTCTCGCCGATGTACGAGGCCGACCTGAGCGGCCTGCCGCCGGCCGTGATCACGGTCGCCGAATACGACCCGGTCCGCGACCAGGGCGAGCGCTACCTGACCCGACTGCACGAAGCGGGCGTGCCCGGCGCGGCCTTCCGCGTGCTGGCCCACCTGCACGGCGGCTGGGTCATTCCCGGCACCGTCACCCACGCCCTCGTCGGCGACCTCCGCGCCGCCTCCGTGCGCAGAGCCCTGACCGGGACGCTCGCCCCCTGACCCACCCCTGAGACGGTCGTTTCGAACGCAGTCCGGCCTTGCCGAGGTTCGCTCCACCGAGCGGCCGCGGACCCGGCCGGGCGCGTTCGAGGACGACACCGGCCGCCGGTCGGGCTTCGAGAGCCGAACCGCCACGCGGCCATCCCGGCACGCCCGCCTCGCGGTCGTGCCCACCGCGCGCCGTCGAACCCACCCGGGCCCGACGCGATCCGACCACCCGTCCCACCCAGCGCACTTCGCGCCACCGTCCCCCTCGTATGCGTGACCTTTTGGAGGTCAGGGTGTCCGTCCGCATCCCCATCCCCGTTCCCATTCCCCCGCGACGAACAGCACAAAGAGCGGCGCGCCGGCGTGTCGGCATGGCCCTCGCCTCGACCCTCGCCCTGCTCGCCGCGCTCTTCGGCGCGGGCCCGGCGACCTCGACGCCCGCCGGCGCGACGCCGCTCGTGCAGGGCAGCGTCGCGCAGTACGGCGTCGCCAAGCAGCAGAACCTGCCCGTCACGATGGCCGACGGCACGGTCCTGCGGGTCGACGTCTACACACCGGCCGCCGCCGGCACCACCACGCCGGCGACCGGGTCGTTCCCGGTGCTGCTGACCCAGACCCCCTACGGCAAGGGGTCCACCGAGGCCGAGTTGTCCTGGTTCGTGCAACGCGGCTACATCGCGGTGGCGGCCGACGTGCGCGGAACCGGCACATCCGCCGGTTTGTGGTCGCCGTGGGCGCCGAAGGAGGCCCAGGATGGCGCCGAACTGGTCGCCTGGGCAGCCGCGTTGCCGCACGCCGACGGCAAGGTCGGCCTCAACGGCGGCTCGTACGCCGGCATCAACCAGATCATGACGGCCGCGTCCGTCGGCCCGAACTCGCCGGTCAAGGCCATCTTCCCGCTGGTTGCGGGCAACGACCTGTACCGCGAACTGGCCACGATGGGCGGCATCCCGGACGCCGAGTTCATGTCCTTCTGGCTGACCTACACCGGCATCGCGCACCTGAGCGCACCGCTGGCCGAGGCACTGCGCCAGGGCTCGACGCAGAACATCCTGGACACCCTGGCCCTGGAGCTGCAGCACCTCGGCGGGGTCGCCTCGGCCAACCTGCCGATCCTGACCGGCCTGCTCGGCGGCGGCGAGCAGGCGTACGACGGCACGTTCTGGCAGCAGCGCCGCCCGGCGGACCTGCTCGCCGGCGTGGTCGCCAACGGCGTGCCCGCGTTCCTGGTCGGCGGCTGGTACGACCTGTTCCAGCGCGGCGCGTTGATGAACTACGCCGGTCTGCAGAACGCGTGGGCAGGCCGCCCGGTCGGCGCGCCGATGATCGCCGGCCAGCCGGTCACCGACCGCTACCAACTCCTGATGGGCCCGTGGTACCACGACCCGCGCCAGGACCCCACCTTGGACCTGCCCGGGCTGCAACTGCGCTGGTACGACAAGTGGTTGAAGGGCATCGACACCGGCATCACCGGCGGAGCCAACCCCAACCCGCTGCACGTGAAGGAACTGGGCAGCAACCGTTGGCTGGACACCCGCACCTACCCGTTCACGGGCGCCGACCCCACCCGCCTCTACCTGGACCAGGGCCGCACCGGCAGCGCCCCGGCGTCCGCCAACGACGGCCTGCTCACCCCGAACGCGCCCACCGGCAACGGCAGCGAGTGGATCAGTTGGACGGCGAACAACAGCCCGTGCACCCGCTCGACCGCGCAATGGCTCGGCGGCTTCCTCAAGGACCCCGCCTGCACCGACAGCAACACCGCCCGCGAGAGCGGCCCGAACTCGCTCGTCTACACGACCGCCCCGATGACCGAGACCAAGGTGCTCGCCGGCCCGATCGGCGCCACCCTGTACGCGCAGTCCAACACCCCGGAGACGCACTGGGTGGTGACCGTCACCGACGTCGCCCCCGACGGCTCCTCGGTCCCGCTCAGCTCCGGCGCCCTGGCCGGCTCGCACCGAGCCCTCGACCCGGCCCGTACGTGGTACGCGCCGGACGGCAGCACGCTGATGCCGTACCACCCGTCCACCCAGACCACCACGACCTCGGTACAGCCGAACCAGGTCACCCGCTACGACATCGAGGTCTTCCCGACCTTCGCCTCGATCGCCCCCGGGCACCGGATCCGGGTCAACGTGACCACGGCCGACACCCCGCACCTGGCCGCGACGCTGACCCAGACACCGGGCCTGCTGGCCGGCATCTGGCAGCTCAAGTCCGGTCCGGCCAATCCGTCCTCGGTCACCATCCCGCTCGCTTCGGCCACGGCGTTCGGCACGCCGTGCACGAGCGTGTGCCCGTGATCGGGTGACGCACGGGTAACCCCCAGGGGCGCCCGGCCGGGGGTCGACACCCTCGGCCGGGCGCCCGCCTGCGTGCCTCGCGGCGCCGCGGCCCGCCGACCCGGGTCCGCGACGGTCGGGGCCACCGCCCGCCGGGCGGCGCCCCCGCCTGTCGCCCGCCGGCCCGGCGCCCCCGCCTGTCGCCCGCCGGCCCGGCGCCCGCCACCTGCCGCCCGCGGGCCCGGCGCCCGCCACCTGCCGCCCGCGGGCCCGGCGCCCGCCACCTGCCGCCCGCCGGCCCCCGGTGGGGCTCTGCGATCCTGGCGCCATGCAGGTTGCGCTGCTCGGAGGGGTCCGGGCCCAGGTCGATGACGGCACGCCGATCGAGATCGGTGGGGTGCGGCTGCGCATGCTGCTGGCCCGGCTGGCGTTGGACGCGGGGAACGTGGTGTCGATCGACGCCCTGGTGGACGGGCTGTGGGGTGCGGAGCCGCTCGCGGACGCCGGGAACGCGGTACAGACGTTGGTGTCGCGGTTGCGCAAGGTGCTGCGGCCGGCCGGCGTGTCGGTGGACCTGATCGGCGGCGGCTACCGGCTCGATGTGCGGGCCGAGAACGTGGACGCGCACCGGTTCGAGGAGCTGGCCGCGCGAGGGCGGCGGGAGCTGGCGGCGGACCGGGCGGACGAGGCGGCCGCGGTGCTGGCCGAGGCGCTCGCGTTGTGGCGCGGGCCGGCGCTGGCGGACCTGGTGGAGGCGCCGTTCGCCCGGACCTACGCCGCGCGGTTGGACGGGCTGCGGGTGGATGCCGCCGAGGACCGGTTCGAGGCCGAGCTGCGCTCGGGCCGGCACGCCGAGGTGCTGGCCGATCTGACCGCGGCCTGCGCGGCGCACCCGCTGCGCGAACGCACCGCGGCGATGCGGATGCGCGCGCTGTACGCGGCGGGACGCCAGGCCGACGCGCTGGCGGTGTACGAGGACATCCGGGGCCGACTGGCCGGGGAACTGGGTGTGGACCCCTCGGCCGAGCTGCGGGAGACCCATCTAGCGGTGCTGCGCGGCGAGTTGGCCCCACCGGCAGCGCGCCCCGAACCGGCCGCCGCGCCGCTGCCGGCCCGATTGACCGGCTTCTTCGGCCGGGACGACGAACTGCGGTTGCTCGCCGACCTGATGGCAGGCTCCCGGCTGGTCACGCTGGTCGGCGCCGGCGGTGCGGGTAAGACCAGGTTGTCCGTGGAGGCGGTGACCCGGCATCAGGCCTATCGGCGCGGGCGGGTGTGGTTCGTGCCGCTGGCCGGCGTGGGCACGCCGGACGGAGTGGCCGACGCCGTGCTGGCCGCGCTCGGTTCGTGGGAACTGCGCTCCTCGGACGGGCGACCGCGCCGCGCCGGCACCCCGGTGGACCGGGTCGCCGAACTGCTCGACGTCGGCGAGGC
The DNA here is from genome assembly GCF_055558835.1 of Embleya sp. NPDC025285. Lineage (NCBI taxonomy): Bacteria > Bacillati > Actinomycetota > Actinomycetes > Kitasatosporales > Streptomycetaceae > Embleya > Embleya sp. NPDC025285. The sequence continues at coordinate 7,529 of NZ_JBVHLU010000048.1, read as the reverse complement.
GGTGCTGATCCTGGACAACTGCGAGCATCTGGTGGAGGCGGCGGCGGAGCTGGCGTACCGCCTCCTGGACCGGTTGCCACAGCTCACCATCGTCGCCACCACCCGGGAGCCGCTGGGCATCACCGGTGAGGCGCTGTGTCGGGTCGGCCCGCTGCCGGTGCCGACTCCGGTCGGCGATCCGCGCGCGGATCTCGCCGCGGCGGGCGAGGCGGCGTCGGTGCGGCTGTTCTTGGACCGGGCCGCCGCGGTGCGGCCCGGGTTCACGCTGGACGCCGGCACGATCGAACCGGTGGTGGAGATCTGCCGACGACTGGACGGGATGCCGCTCGCACTGGAATTGGCCGCCGCGCGACTGCGTGCGATGAGCGTCGAGCAGATCGCCCGCCGCCTCGACGACCGCTTCCGGCTGCTCAGCTCCGGCAGTCGCGCCGAGGCACCGCGTCGGCGCACCCTGCTGGCGGTCGTCGAGTGGAGCTGGGACCTGCTGGTCGAGTCGGAACAGCAGCTCGCCCGGCGGTTGTCGGTGTTCCCGGGCGGTGCGACGGTGGCCGCGCTGGAGGCCGTGTGCGCCGACGAAATGTTGCCGGTGGACGACGTGTTCTACGTACTCGGCTCCCTGGTGGAGAAATCCATCGTGGACGCGGTCGGCGACGGCGAACCGCGCTACCGGATGCTGGAGACGGTACGCGCCTACGCGGCGGATCGGTTGGTCCGGGCCGGGGAACGCGACGAGTTCGCCGGCCGCTTCGAGCGGTACTGCCTGGCGTTGGCCTGCGAACACGACCCGCTCCTGCGCACCGCCGCGCAGCTCACCTCGATCGCGCTCCTGGACGCCGAGTACGACAACCTGATGGCCGCGTTGCGGGCGTTCGTCGACGGCGGGGACGCGGCGGACGCGGCCCGGTTCGCCGGTGCGATGTTCTGGTACTGGGGGATGCGCGGGATCGGTGCGCCGTTCGAGACCATCGTGCCCGAGGTGCTGCGCTTCGGCGACGCGTTGCCCGAGCATGCGCGAGCCGCGTTCGCCGCGATGCACGTGCTGGCCGGGATCAACGCCCCACGTCTCGCGGACGGCGAGGAACTGCGCTCGGTGCTGCGGGCGTGCGCCATGGCCGACGTGTACGCGCACTATCCGGCACTGGTGGTGGGACTGCCGCTGGCCGCCTTCCTGTCCGGGAACACCGAGGTGGGTGAGCAGGAGCTGGCCCGGATGTCGGCCGGATCGGATCCGTGGGTCCGGGCGTGCGCGCACTGGATGACCGACTTCGTGTACACCGATCGCGGCGACTGGCAGGGCGGAGCGCCGGCGCGGAACGAAGCGCTGTCCGGGTTCGCGGCGGTGGGCGATCGATGGGGCCTGGGGATGGCGCTGATGGCCATCGGCGCGCACCACTCGATCCGGGGCGAACACCCGGCGGCGATCGCCGCGTTCGAGCGGGCGGTGGCACTGGCGAGTGAACTGGGCGCGGTGGACGATCTGTCGCTGTACCGGGGCACGCTGGCTGCCGAGCGCATGCGGGCCGGGGACCTGGCCGGCGCGCGGAGCGAACTGCACGCCGCGGAGCGGCAGGCGTGGGCGCGTGGGCATCGTTATCTGGAGATCGGCGTACTCACCGGGCGTGCCGAACTACACCGTCGAGAAGGGGAGTTCGCTGCGGCCGAGGACATCCTCGACCGGGTGGGAGCACTCGCCGAGAGTCTGTCGTTGCCCGCCGAGATGGTCGGTGACCTGATCGCGCAGGGGCGGTTGGCGACACTGCTCGCAAGCGCCGCCGAGGGCCCCGATGTGCTCTCGCGGGCGCGGGAGTTGCTGCCGGCCACATCGGCGGCGGCGGTGTCCCGCCGTGACCTGGCGGATGTGGCGCCGACGGCGGAGTTGCTGGCCGCGGTGCTGGGGCGCGAGGGCGATCCGGTCGGCGCGGCCGAGGCGCTGGGGCTGAGCGCGGCGCTTCGCGGCATCTTCGACGCGGGTAGCCCGGAGCTGCGGGTGCTGGTGGACCGGCTCGTCACCGAGCTGGGCGAGGCGGGCTACCACGAGGCTTATGCTCGATGCGTCACGTTGTCCCGGGAGGAGGCACTCGGCGCCGTACTGGCCCGACTCGAACCGGCCGGGGTGCCGAACACGCCGTAGTTCGGGGGCAGATGCGTGGTGGCGGCGACAGCCGACCGACCCGGCCCGATCGGATTTTGCATTTGCCGGCCGAATGTCCATCATTGGGTAGCAAATGTGAACGAGAAGACCAGATTTGGCTTGCAGATGTATTTTGTGTTCCGGTCCGTCGGCATGGGCATGATCCGGAGCAGTGGCTGAACGGGTGATCACGCGATCGGAAGGGGAACCGGTGAACGATCGCGGGATCCGGGAGTTCGGGCTGGATCGGGAATTGACCCGGGTGGCGGGCGTCGAGGTCCGTATCGTCGTCGACGGCATCGCGGCCTGGGGCATCGAGTGGGTCGACGGCCCGACGGTGGACCGGATGCGTGGCCGGGTCGCCGCCGTGCGCCGCGAACGACGCCACGTGGCGCCGCCCGACCACCGGCTCGACTACCGTCGCCGGCAGAGCCCGCGCGCGTGGGCGGCGCGCGCGATATCGGCGATGCGCGACCCGAGTTCGGCCCGCGCGGTGGCGGCGGGCGCGGCGATGCGCCGAAACCATCCGGCCGCCCAGGGCCGTCGGGCCGGCGATCTGACGCCCGAGGACCACGCGCTGCTGGATCTGGTGCGTCGGTTGTCCGAGGGCATAGCCAATCCCGAGCGCGCGGACCGGCCGGAGGACGAGCCGCTGATCCGTCGATTGCTCGACGAGGGCAACCACTCCACGGAGGCGATGTGCCGTCTCCTCAACGAGGCACCCGGCGGCCTGGGCTTCGCTTTCGGCATCGGGGTCGCCGACGAGGGCGAGCGGGCGCGGCGGCGGTCGCGTCTGCGGCTGGTTTCGGGGGACTCCGGCCGCTGAATACGGCGGTCCGGATCGACGCGAAGGCGGCCGATCCGGTCGCGGCCCGTGGTTCCGTCGCACGAGCACCCGGCGGATCAACCGCCCGGCGGGTCAGCCTACGGATCAGCCGAACGCCGCGGCGAACCGGTCGCGCAGGTCGCCCAGACGCTCGACCGGTTCATTGGCGAAGACCAACCGCAGATACGAACTGCCCTGCGGTCCCCAGCCGTTCATCGGCGTGGCGGCGACCCGCCCGAGCCGGAAGAGCCGTTCGGCGGCCGTCTCGGGGGTCAGGCCCAGCGCGGTGGTGTCGATCAGCAGCGACCAGCCGCCGTGTGGACGCACGCACGGGTAGTCGGCGAGCCGATCCAGGATCCTCGCGCAGCGCTCGCGCCAGATCGCGGTCGCCGCGGCGACGTCGGCGTCCGCGTCGGGTGCGGACAGCGCGGCGGCGACGGCCGCCTGACCGATGCCCACCGGGCAGACCACGTTGCTCAGGCCCACGAGTTTGACGTCGGCCATGATCTCGGCGGGACCGACCACCCAGCCCACCCGCCAGCCGATCATGCGCAGTTCCTTGGACGCCGCGCCGCACGTGATGGTGCGGTGGGCCAGCCCGGGATGCGCGGCCGGATGGTCGGGGGCCTTGCCGTCGAAGCGGATGCGCTCCATCGCCGCGTCGTAGACGACCCAGCAGTCGTGCTCGGCGACCGCGCGGGCCAGTGCGTCCCAGTGGCTGCCGTCGAGCAGCGCGCCGGTGGGCATCGCCGGGGCCATCACCAGCACGGCGGCGGTGTTCGGGCCGACGGCGGCGGCGAGTTCGTCCGGATCGGTGCTCCAGCCGGCGGGGCCCGGGGTGGCCCGCACGTGGCGCGGGACGCCGCCGGCGAGGCGGATGCGATTGACCAGGCCGGCGTAGATCGGGTCGGCGATCACCACCTCGCGGCCCGGTTCGACGGTGGCGAGCAGGACGTTCAGGACGCCGTTGAGCCCGCCGGCCGCATTGACCACCTCGCCACCGGGGTCGTACCCGCGTCCGGCGAGTCGGCCCACGTGTGCGGCGGCGGCCTCCCGCAAAGCGAGCGAACCGTGGAAGGGCAGGTAGCTGTTCGCGGTGTCGTCGTCGATCGCGGACCGGGTCGCGGCGAGCGCGACGGCCGGCGGGCGAAGGTCGGTATCGAGGTTCTCCAGGCGCAGCAGGTCCGGATCGTGCGCGGCGTCGGCGGCGTCGCCGACCTTGTCCACGCCGATGCCCGGGATGTGCTGGAGGCGGGAGACGCGCATGGTCGTGATCTCCATCCCTGGGGCGCGGTGCCGAGCGGTGCGGGGTGCTGTCGGCGGTGCCGGGGAACAGCGCATCGCGCGCCGCCCGTACCGGTAAACTGATACGTGGATCCAGCATAATGAACGCCATGACCATCGCAAGGGATATCGGACACAACATCCGGACGCTCCGCGAAGCGGCGGGCCGCTCCCTGGCCGATCTCGCCACGAGCGCGGGCCTGAGCAAGACCACGCTGCACGGCATCGAACAGGGCGAGGCCAATCCGACGCTGAGCACGCTGTGGGCACTCGCGGGCGCGCTCGACGTCCCGCTGGGCGGCTTGCTCGAAGCCGACGCGCCGGCGGTCACGGTGGTGCGGGCCGATCAGGGACCGCGGGTGAGCGGCGAGGCGGTGCGGGCCCGGCTGCTGCACCGGGTGCACGTACGCGGCTGGGTGGAGCTGTACGAGCTCGACGTGACCGAGGACGAACAGGTGTCCGAGCCGCACCGCCCCGGCGTCGAGGAGTGCCTGCTGGTCACCGCCGGCCGGATCGAGACGGGCCCGGTCGCCGACCGTCGGGACCTGTCGAGCGGCGACTCGATCCGCTTCGACGCGACCCGACCACACGTCTACCGGGGACTGGACGAGAGCAACCGGGCCGTGTTGCTGATGGTCCATCAATGACCGGAGGGGAACCGGGCCGCGGCGCACGTCGAGCCGCCGGGCGGATCCCCCGTTCGGGTTGCCGGAATCCCACCACTGTGACCGGAGTCTCCATTCTTTGGCCAAGTATCGCCCTGCCAAAGCGAGTTGGACAACGATTGACTCCACTCATGGCAACCACACTCGTACCCGAGAGTCCGGTGCGACCGGACCAGCCCGGTCACTTCAACATCGGCACCATCGAGTTCCCGTTCTGGACCGGTGGCCCCGGGTTCACGCTCGCCAAGATCAGCTACCCGGCGGAGTACGACGGCTGGCTGGCCCCGGCGGACAAATCCGAGGGCCCGTATCCGTCGATCGTCCTGGCGCCCGCGACCTGGACCGGTTCGAACATGTACGACTGGTTCACCGACTACGTGGTGCGGCACGGGTACATCGTCTTTCGCTACTTCCCGGAGAACATCCTCGCGCTCGACCCGCATGTGCACGCCGACACCGTCAGCGACGCCATCGACAAGCTGATCGACATCGACGACGACCGGTTCAACCCGCTGCGCGGCCTGATCAAGCAGGACGCGTTCGCGGCGGTCGGGGTGTCCCTGGGCGGGGCCGGCGCGCTGCTGGCGGCGGCCCGGGACAAGCGCATCCGCGCGGTCCTGGGTTTCGCGCCCGGTCGCAACGTCAAGGAACCCGACCTGTACGCGCGGATCGACGCCGAGGTCTGCAAGGTGGCCACGCCGACGCTGATCGTGTCCGGGCAGAACGACAGGATCTCGCCCGGATCCGGCGTGCACTACCTGGACCTGGTCCCGCAGGGCTACAAGGCGTACGTGGAGATCACCGGCGGCAATCACGTCCAGTTCCTCGACCCCAGCGACGTGGACATCCACCTGCCCGGCCTGCCCCGGGACGGCAAGCCCGGCATCACCTTCGCGGAGCAGCACGCGATCACCAACGTGTACGCGACCGCGTTCCTGCACGCGGCGCTGAAGGGGCACGGTCACTGCGAGGGGCTGGTGTCCGGCGAGGACGCGTTGATGGCGCTGAAGAACGGCCAACTCTCCGACCTGCGTTCGGAGGCCGGCCCGTTGCCCCTGCCGTTCCCGGCGGCGACGACCGGCGTACGCGGCGCGGCGGCCGCGGCAGTGCCCGCGGCGGCGTCCGGGAACCTGATCGAGGCGGCGACCACGGTCGCCTCGGCGGTGCTGCTGCGGGTCAACGGCCTCGTGCGGGACGTGGCTCGGGGCGTTGAGCGGGCGACGGTTGAGGTGGAGAAGCGCATCGTGAGGTAGGGGCGCGCCGTCCCGATAGGTCAGCCGTCCGCGTCGCGGCCGAAGGATTCGGCGGCGGCGCGGGCGAGTTCGTCCTCGAACTCCGCCGCGTCCCCGCTGACTCCGACCCCGCCCACCGGGCGACCGTCGATCAGGAGCGGATGGCCGCCGCGCCCGAGATACCAACTCCCCTGTGCGACAAAGCTCTGCGCGAACACGGGCCGATCGCCGAGCAGTTCCTCCATGGCTGCGGTGGGCCGCCCGAACGCCGCCGCCGTGCGGGCCTTGGCCGCGGCGAGATCCGCGCTGAACCGCAGCGCGCCGTCCATGCGTTCGAACGCGACCGGTACGCCCGCGCCGTCCACCACCGCGACGCTCACCGCACGCCCGGCCGCCGACGCCGCGGCCACCACATCGCGCACGATCGCCCGCGCGGCGGAAGCGGCCACATCGTGGTGGGCAACGACCCAATCGACCCGGTCACGGTTCACCATCGCTGCTCCCGCGTCGAAGAAGTCGAGCCGCGCGTCCCGGCCGGACCGCGCGAGGCCGCCCCAAGAGTGCCGGCGCCGTACCGATCGTGGAAGGGCCGACGCCGGGCGGTCGCGATCGTGTCCGGACCGGGAGACTCGCCCATTCGGTGTGGTTCGGCGCGGTGCGCGTTTCCGGCTGTCGGCCCGCGTCGACCCTGAACTCATGGCCGACCGTGAACTTGTGAACCAAGCCGTGCTCGTACCTCCCGGCGCCGACCTTGTCGGTGCGCAGGGCATCCGGATCAGCGAACGTGTGTCCGCCGCGACGGTGGGCGCCGGACGCCTGTGCGGCTTCTTCGCCACCCTGGGACCGGGTGAGCGGACGGCGGTGCATCACCACGAGGACGAGGAGACGATCGTGCTGCTCACCGCGGGGAGCTGCGACGTGTTCTCCGGCGAGGGGTTGACCGGCGGGGTGCGCATGAGGGTGGGCGACGTGGTGTTCATCCCGTCCGGCTGTGTGCACCAGGTGCTGGCCGGGCCGCACGGCTTCACCGTTTTCGAGGTCCGCTCCGGCGCCACGGACCGCACGGTGGTGGTCGGTCCGCCGTGACCGGGGCGGACCCGGGTTTCGAGCGGTGCCGAGCCGACCCCGGGTCTCCGGCGGAGCCGAGCATGACCCGGGCTGGCGGTGGTGCCGAGCACGCTCCCGTCATCGATAACCATCGGCTATCACCGTCGGTCTTGGACGGCGGGCCGGCCCGCGCGGCAAGGTGATCACACGGGAAGCGGGGGGGGAGGGGGGAGGGGGGGGGGGGGGGGGGGGGGGGGAAAAAAAAGGGGGAGCCCGGTCGCGCCCGCCCCCGAGGGAAAAGGAAAAGAGGCGGGGGGGGGGGAAGGGGTTTTCTACCGGGTGTA